>JAGAJQ010000144.1 GCA_017828955.1 Oscillospiraceae bacterium | reverse complement strand
TGCCTCCTTAGTGCAGAAAATGTTATCTTAAATATTTTATTGCCGTTATGTGATAACGGTGTGTTTTTTTAAGATAATTTTTCGATACCCTTCTTTATTCTTTCGATTGTATCTTCTTTACCTAAAATATAACACATTTCAACAGCACCGCCGGGTGTGAACTGTTTTCCTGAAACGGCTGTTCTTACAGGCCATAAGATATAGCCGTTTTTAACGCCTAACTTCTCAACAAGACCGAAAAGTGCTTCGTGGATATTATCAACTGTCCATTCAGAAATATTCTCTAAAACGGGGAGTGCTTCCTTTAAAGCTATGAGTGAAGTTTCTTCGTTTGTCTTCATCTTCTTGTGACAATACATTGCGATGTCATATTCGGGAAGGTTATCTATAAAGTCAACCTGTTCAGGAATATCTGTGAAGATTTCTGTTCTTGGCTGTAAAACTTCTGAAAGAAGCGCGAAGTCGATATCTTCTCTCTTTACAGTCTGCTTGATATAGGGGAGTGCTTTTTCCATAAAGTCAGCCTTATCGAGCTTTCTGATATAAGCGCCGTTGATTGCTTTGAGTTTAACGGGGTCAAAGATTGCGGGTGATTTTGAAAGACCGTCGATTGAGAATTCGTTTATGAGTTCTTCAATAGTAAAGATTTCGTTTTCGCCCTTTGGTGCCCAGCCAAGAAGAGCGATATAGTTTACAACGGCTTCTGTCATAAAGCCTTTTTCGATGAGGTCGTTGAAAGAAGCGTCACCGTTTCTTTTTGAGAGCTTTTCTGTCGCGTTCTTCATAATGTGTTCAACATGGATGTATTTGGGAGGTGTCCATCCGAATGCTTCATAAAGAAGGTTGTATTTGGGAGAAGAAGCGAGATATTCGTTTCCTCTTACAACGTGTGTTATTCCCATAAGATGATCGTCTACAACGTTTGCGAAGTTGTATGTCGGCATTCCGTCTGTCTTTATAAGAATCTGGTCGTCGAGAGTTGAGTTTTCAACTGTAATGTCGCCATAGATTTCATCGTGGAATGTTGTTGTGCCTTCGGTTGGAACCTTCTGTCTGATAACGTAAGGGATACCAGCCTTTAACTTTTCGTCGATTTCTTCTTTTGATAAGTTTCTGCAGTGTCTGTCATACATAGGAGAAATTCTTGAAGCAACCTGAATTTTTCTTACTTCTTCAAGTCTTTCCTTATCGCAGAAGCAGTAATAAGCGTGTCCGCTTTCAACGAGCTTTTCTGCATATTCCTTAAACATTCCCATTCTTTCAGACTGAATGTAAGGACCAACGGGGCCACCTACATCGGGGCCTTCATCCCAGTTAAGACCGCAGGCTTTAAGTGTGTTATAGATAACATCAACCGCACCCTCAACATATCTTTCCTGGTCGGTATCTTCAATACGAAGAATGAATTTTCCGTCTGATTTTTTTGCTATGAGATAGGTAAAAAGTGCTGTTCTGAGATTACCTATGTGCATATACCCCGTTGGGCTCGGGGCAAATCGTGTTCTTACTGTTTCATTAGCCATTTCTATTCTTCCTTTCGGTTTGTTTTAATATATTAAGTGCCGTTTGTTTATCGGCATTTATCTGCTTTTTAAGTTCTTCCAAAGAATTAAATTTCTTTTCTTCTCTTATAAAATCAACGAGGAAAATTTCTGCATATTCACCATAAACATCTTTATCGAAATCGAAAATATGCGTTTCTGAAAATCTTTCGTTTTCATCGGTAACAGTTGGTTTTACTCCTATATTACAGACGCCCTCATAAAGTTCATCCGCTATTTTTACTCTTACTGCATAAACGCCTTTTCTTATTTCGCAAAGATCTTGTGGCAGACGCTGGTTTATCGTTTTAAATCCCATTTCTCTGCCAAGTTTTCTTCCCTCTTCTATTCTGAGTTTAAAAGAATATTCTCTCTCTGAAATTTCATTCAGTTCTTTTATCCTTCCCTCTTTAAGTAAGGTTTTCATAAAGGTTGATGAAATCTCTTTTCCATCCTGTTTTATCGTCGGAACGATTATTGTTTCAATCCCAAGCGTTTCTGCTTTTTCTTTAAGATAAGAGGCCGTTCCCTTTCTGTCTTTGCCGAAGGTAAAATTCTCTCCGCAGAAGAGTTTTTCTGCGTTCATTTTCTTTATTAAAATTTCTTCAATAAATTCATCGGGAGAGAGATTTTTTATCTCTGAAAAAGGTGGTGAATAAATCACCTTAACACCCATATCATAAAGGATTTTTTCTTTATCGGAAAATGTAATAACCCTTCCGCCTTTTTTGAAAAAATCGAATGTGAAAACTGTCGGGACAAGTGTTTCATCACACGATGAAAGCATCTTTTCAATAACCGCTTTATGCCCTTTATGAACGCCGTCAAAAAGACCTAAAGCGACAGCGGATTTTTTCATCATTATATTTCCCCTTTATCTTTCATAAAAGTTCTTTTTTATAATGAGTTCGTCGTTTTCGTAGTCAGCCGTGGCTATCCCTAAAAACTCTGCCTCACCGAAAACGGCATATTCGCTTTCGCCCTTTTCAAACTGCATTTTTTTAAGCGAAAGTCTTATTCCGTTGCGATACATTCTTTCCTGCGCGCCCTTGATTTCTATCCTCGGTAAATACGAAAAAACCTTTTCTATTGAAACTGTCTTTTCGTAGGGGTCTTCCATAGAAGAAAGTTCATCTAAGGTGATACATTCAGAGAGAGAAAAACCCGAAGCCTTAACTCTTATAAGTGATGTCATAGTAGCTATAGAACCCGCTTTTTCGGCGATATCGGAAATAAGCGTTCTGATATATGTTCCCTTAGAGCATTCGATATAGAGTTTTCCCGTCTTTTCTTCTTCGTCAAAACTTTCTAAACTGAGTTTATAGATAGTTATGTTTCGTGGAGTTCTTTCAACTTCAATGCCTTTTCTTGCGAGTTCATAAAGCCTTTTACCACCCACTGAAACTGCCGAATACATAGGTGGAATCTGCATAATCTCACCCGTAAAGAGCGGGATAACAGAAAGGATATCTTCTTTACCTACCGATACATTTTCATCCTGCTTTATAACCTTTCCCGTTATATCTTCGGTATCGGTTTTTATGCCGAGCTTAAACTCTGCTATATAAGCCTTGTCGTTATCGGGAAGCATATCGCATGCCTTTGTCGCCGTTCCTATAAATATAGGCAGAACGCCTGTCGCCATAGGGTCAAGTGTACCCGCGTGGCCTATTTTTTTTGTCTTTAAAATCCATCGGCATTTAGCGACAACATCGAAAGAGGTAAATCCCATAGGTTTATTTACAGGGATTATTCCGTTTTTCAAAGATATTCACCCGCCGTTTTTATGAGTTTTTCCTTAACTTCCTCGAATGTTCCGAAAATTGTGCAACCTGCGGCTTTGGCGTGTCCGCCGCCGCCCATAGTAGCACATATTTTTCCTACATTTATATTACCCGTTGCACGCATAGAAATCTTGAACTTGTTTTCTTCTTTCTGCTTTATAAGAATTCCTATCTGGACGGCTTCGACTTTTGTTGCAAGAGGAGTGATACCGTCGAAATCATCCGATGTCATAGAAAATCTTTCCTGTATATCCTTTGTAACGGAAATAACCGCAACCCTGTCGTCATAAAGATATTCTATATTCTGTGAAAGATAACTTTCAAGTTCTATTCTCTTCTTTGTCTTTACATCGAAAAGATGACGGTTTATCCAGGGGAAATCTATTCCGTAAGCGATAAGAACCGCCGCTATAACGTGAGCGTCTATACCCGCATTACTGAATCTGAAACAGCCCGTGTCTGTTACAATACCTGTATAGAGGCAGGTTGCTATTCTTGTGTTGAGTTTAAGTTCCATCTGTTCGAAGAGTTTGAACAAAACCTCACAAGCCGCAGCCGCTTCGGGAATGACAAGTGTTCTCTCTGCATATTCCTTGTTTGTTTCGTGATGGTCGATACAAAGGTCTACTTTCTTACTGTATTTCTTTTCGACATCATCACCCATAAGTGCAGTATCCGCAACATCAACCGCGATTACGCATTTTTCTTCGAAATCTTCACATTTATGTTCATCGGTTTCTGTTATAAAATGAAATCTTTCGGGAAACTCTTCCTGACAGATAACCTTCGCTCTTTTTCCCATAAGGTAAAGCGCTTCTTTAAGAGCATATGCCGAACCTATTGTATCCCCGTCGGGACTCTGGTGTGTTATGATGAGGGCGTCTTCGCAGTTTCTGAGAAACTCTGCCGCCTCCTCAAAAAATCTATCCATAAATCTAACCTTTCTTGTTTATCTCGTCCATAAGCTCCTGAAGATGTGCACTGTGTTCAACACCGTCATCTGCTATGAACTTGAATTCGGGGGCTTTTCTTAAATGAAGTCTGTTTGCGATTTCTTTTCTTATAAGACCCGACGCGTGTTTGAGCCCTTCACAGCCTTCCTTTGCCTTTTCAAATCCTTCAAGGCTTGAAATATAAGCCTTGCAGGATGAAAGGTCGTTTGTAACATTACATCTTACAACTGTAAGAAGTGAGTTTATACGGGGGTCTTTGAGTTCACGAAGAAGTGCTGAAAGTTCTCTTCTTATATCTTCGGCAACTCTGTCGCTTTTAAAGTTAGGCATATACAATACACCTCCGTTTTATCTTGATAAATATTAGTCCTGATATTCTTCAATAACGAACGCTTCGAAAACGTCGCCTTCCTTAAGGTCTGAGAACTTTTCAAGGCCGATACCGCATTCAAAGCCCTGAGCAACTTCCTTAACGTCATCTTTAAATCTTCTGAGGCTGTCGATCTTATCTTCAAAGATAACAATACCGTCACGAACAACTCTTATCTGACAAGCTCTTGTAACCTTGCCTGATGTGATGTATGAACCTGCGATTGTTCCCGCACCTGTAATCTTGAACACGTTTCTTACTTCTGCCTTACCGAGAATTACTTCACGTGTCTTGGGAGCGAGCATACCCTTCATAGCGTCCTGAATTTCTTCGATTGCGTCATAGATGATTCTGTAAAGTCTGATTTCAACATTATCTCTCTGTGCGTTTTCAGCGGCAACGTTATCGGGACGCACGTTAAATCCTACAATAATTGCGTTTGATGCACTCGCGAGCATAACGTCGCTTTCAGAAACGGCACCTACACCGCCGTGGATTACTCTTACTCTTACTTCGTCGTTGGAGAGCTTTTCAAGCGACTGCTTTACTGCTTCTACAGAACCCTGAACGTCTGCCTTTACGATGAGAGGAAGTTCCTTGATTTCGCCTTCTGCAATATGGCTGAAAAGGTTATCGAGAGTAACTTTCTGATACTGCTTGAACTGTTCTTCCTTAGCTTCGTGGCGACGGAGTTCAACGAGTTCTCTTGCGAGTCTTTCGTCTTCAACGGCATTGAAGATATCGCCTGCTGAAGGAACTTCTGCGAGACCTGTGATTTCAACGGGAACAGAAGGACCTGCTTCGTGAACAATCTGTCCCTTATCGTTTGTCATAACTCTTACACGACCGACTGATGTTCCTGCGATGATAACATCGCCTGTATGGAGTGTTCCGTTCTGAACGAGGAGAGTAGCGATAGGACCTCTGCCCTTATCGAGTCTTGCTTCAACAACAGTACCCTTTGCGAGTCTGTCGGGGTTGGCTTTGAGTTCCTTGACATCGGCAACGAGGATGATGTTTTCCAAAAGTTCTTTAATACCCATACCTGTCTTTGCAGAGATAGGAACGCAGATAATATCTCCGCCCCATTCTTCGATAACGAGGCCGTGTTCTGTGAGTTCCTGCTTTACTCTGTCAGGGTTTGCTTCGGGTTTATCCATTTTATTTATTGCAACGATGATAGAAACATCAGCGGCTTTCGCGTGGTTTATGGCTTCGATTGTCTGGGGCATGATTCCGTCGTCTGCCGCAACAACGATAACCGCGATGTCAGTAACCTGTGCGCCACGGGCACGCATTGCTGTGAATGCCGCGTGTCCGGGAGTGTCGAGGAAAGTAATGTCCCTGCCGTCAACAGAAACTC
>JAGAJQ010000143.1 GCA_017828955.1 Oscillospiraceae bacterium | reverse complement strand
TAAGAATTGAAGAAATCGAGTAACTTCCCATAAAATAATACCATAAGCCCAAAGCAAGAATGCTCCGTAATTTCACGGGGCATTTTTGTTTGACAAAATATCCCCTCTGTGATAGAATTTATAAGGTTATTTTATTTTTAAGGAGCAGTTATGAAAAATATAAAGGGAAGTATTATTCTTCTTATCGCGGCATTTATATGGGGAACGGCTTTCGTTGCCCAGACATCAGCGTCGGATAATGTCGGTGCATTTACATTCACAGCACTTCGCTCTGTTATAGGAGCAGGTTTTTTAGGAATTTTTCTTCTGATAAAAAAGGTTGTTACAAAAAAGAATAATGTTAAAGAAGATAAAAAACAAAGAAACCGAAGCCTTTTAGGCGGAGCGTTATGCGGACTTGTTTTATTCTTTGCAACAAACCTTCAGCAACTCGGCATCACTATCTATCCCGAGGGCGTTGCATCATCGGGAAGAGCAGGTTTTATAACAGCGACATATGTTGTTATGGTTGCCATAAGCGGAATTTTCTTTCATAAAAAACTTCACCCTATTATATGGATAGCGGTTGCAGGTTGCGTCGCAGGAATGTATATGCTTTGCCTTTCGGGTGGTTTTGAAGGAATTTATCTGGGTGATATTCTCGTATTTTTATGCGCAATATGTTTTACAGCACACATTCTTGTCATCGACAGATTTTCGGATATCGACAGTATTCTTCTTTGTTGCTTGCAGTTTGTAGTTGTAGGCGTTATTTCAACAGTTCTTATGTTTATATTTGAAAAGCCTGATTTTGAAGGAATTATGACAGCGTGGCTTCCTATCCTATTTACAGGCGTTATGTCAAGCGGTGTTGCTTATACTTTGCAGATGGCAGGTCAGAAAAACGCAGAACCTGCCGTTGCATCAATAGTTATGAGCCTTGAATCTGTCTTTTCTGTTTTAGCGGGATGGGTAGTTCTCGGAGAAACACTTCTCACAAGGGAACTTATAGGCTGTATTCTCGTTTTTGCGGCGGTAATCATAGCGCAACTTCCCGAATTCTTGAAACCTAAAAAAGTTTCTGAAAATAACTAAAGTTAATGAATTTCCTGCCGATATATATTATGTGGTATAATACCAACATACTATTGAAAGGGAGGTCAGTTAATGGATATCAATGCTATCACAGGGTATTCGGGCGTAACATCCTATGCCAATAATCAGGTTAAGACCGAAAAGGTAAAGGCAGAAGTGGCAGAATCAAAGGAAACAGATTCTTTCACAAAATCAGTTTCTTCTGACGCAACAGCAGGTACATATTCTCCCGAATCACTCGCAAAGACAACGGGCAAGGAAGCCGCTGCAAAGATGGCTGAAAAACTCGAAGAAAACGACACAGGCAAGCGTTACAGCTATGACAAGTCAACAGTTGACAAACTCATAGCAGAATCAAATTCGAAAATCTCAGCATTCAAGGAAATGCTTCAGACACTTCTTGCCAAGCAGGCTGACAGAAACGGCGGAGTTATTTCTTCTGAAAAGACAGGAATGGAAGCACTCCTCGAAAACGCAACAATCGGCGAAGACGGAATGGTTCATTTCAACCGCGAAGATGTTGAAGCAGCAGGTCTCGGTGAGTTTGATGAAAACGGCTACTGGGGTGTTGAACAGACAGCACAGCGTATCTTTGATATGGCAATAGCTTTTGCAGGAAACGATGAAAATCTCCTTGCAAAGATGAAAGACTCCATATCACAGGCATTCGGCGAAGTTGAAGACCTTTTCGGAGGAGAAGGAAAACTTCCTGATGTAAGTTACAGAACACGCGACCGTATCAACGAAATGTTTGAAGAATACGAAAACGGCGGAACTGCAACAGTAGAAGAATAATTTTAAAGAGTGGAGAGATTTCTCCACTCTTTTTCTTTCTCACCAAAATTCCTTTTTCTGAATAATATGTATTACCGACAACTTGTCGGAATATGAAGATTTACAGCGAAAGGACAGATACTATGGCGATAATCACGAATAATGGTGCGATAAATTTTATCCGTAACGGCGAAGAAGTTACTATCGTTTCAAATACAGTTGAAACCGATGTCAATGTAACCTATCTCGCAACATTCACAAAAACCGCAGCAGGCGAAAATTTCTCATCAGGCGGAAATGTCATCTATCAATTAAGAATTGCAAACAACGGAACAGGAACACTCTTTAACCCTGTTGTTTCTGATAACCTCGGCGGAGTAAACACTCCACTTACTGTTGATGAAACTTCTGTTTCGGGATTTTTGTATTCGGAAAACGGAAATGCCTCTCCCGTTGAAGTAACACTCACACAGACAGAAACAGGAGCAACATTTGCAGTTTCGGGTTCAATCCCCGAAGGCTGTTTTGTTGTTATAACCTATTCAGCCGATGTTGACGCGGCACTTTCACCCACTGTAACAACAATCACAAACACATCAACATTTACAGCAAACGAGGGAACAGAAACGGGCGAAGTTTTAACACTTACAGATTCAGCAACAGTTACAAGAGAAACTGTTACAATCGAAAAGGCGGCATCACCCGATACAGTAAATCCGGGCGATACACTCACTTATACCTTCACTCTCACAAACGCTGACGATGAAGAAGTTGAGATAAATAGCCTTACAGATAACCTCCCCGATAATTTTGTTATTGATAATATCATAACGGCAGATATCGGCGGAACATCTGTTTTCTATGCAATAGGAACAGACTTTACTGTTTCGGAATCAAATCTTCTCACAATAAACCCCGTAACAACAAGTACACCTCTTACAATTCCTGCAGCGACAGCAGAAGCGTCGGGTGTTACAACCATTACAATCACAGGAACGGTTACGGCTTAAAAAATATCCCACTCATAACGAGTGGGATTCTTTTTATCTTAGAATACTTGTTTTATAAAAAGAAGTAATGTATAATTATCGGAGAGGATTTTTACATAGGGGGAAAATGTTATGTCAGAAAATAAAGGTAAAGAGAAAATAATTACTTTAATAGCGGGAATTATTCTTGCTGTCATAGCCGTTGTGGTTGTAGTTGCCGTAATGATAAATTCAACTGATGAAATAGATTCGGGTTCGGATTCGGGCTTTGATATAAGTTTTGGCTCGAAAACAAACGATGTATCTGATTTATACGGTATGAGTAAAGAAGAAGTAGAAAAGATATGCGGAAAACCCGAGGAACAGCTCGACGAAGGCGAACAACGCAGTTTCGCTATATACGGGGACAATAATATAACTTATAACAATGGATTTGTAGAAAAAATCACTGTATATTCATCTGATTTTCTTGAATTTGCAGGTTTCAGAGTAGGAGATAAACCATCTGAAGAAGAAATCACATCCAAAATAGAAGAATGTGGATTCTGTATTCAATCAGTATCTGAAAATTCTATTAAATGCGTAAATGACGATTGCATGGTTCGGGTGATTTTTGAAGATGGCAGGATTTATAGTATACAGTTGACAGAAAATCCCAACCGTGGATTATCCGTAGATAATGACACATCATATTATGATGATGATACAGATTCAGAAGAGGATTCGTATACAAACACTGGATCGATTCCTATGGATATAATGGATTTATATGGTATGAGCAAAAAAAATATAGAAAAGATATATGGTAAACCAAAGAATACATCCATAGCCCCAAACGACGATTATGTTTCATGCAGTTATGATAATGGCGTTTATTTAACATATGAAGACAATATATTGACAAGCCTCTATTCAGGTTCGCCGGAGTTTGCACATTTTGCAGGATTCAAACCGGGAGACACACCGTCTGAAGACGAAATTCTGTATGGAGCAGAAGAATATGGATACAAGACCAAAAAAATATATAAGAGTGATAATGGCGATACATATTGTATTGAGTTTGTAAAGGATGACCACAATGTTCTGATAGGATATATTGATGGTGAAATTACTGATATAATGATAAGTTTATTAGAGCATAAAGCCTCACCGTTTTAGAATAAAATACTCCCCGTTCTTTTAAAGGAACAGGGAGTTTTATTTTTATTCTTTCATTTCTTTATTTACTTCATCAAATTCCGCAACGATTTCATCATCGGGAGCCTTTGTAAGAAGTGAAACAACGATGATAACAACAAGTGCTAAAACGAAAGCGGGGAGAAGTTCATAGATTGCAAAAACTCCACCAAGTTTGCTGATAACGAATTTCCAGAGGAATACCATAACGCCACCTGCAACCATACCAGCGATTGCACCATACTTGTTTGAACGCTTCCAGAAAAGCGCTGTAAGCATAACGGGTCCGAATGTAGCACCGAAACCTGCCCAGGCGAAAGATACAACTCTGAATACCGAGCTGTTGGGGTTCCACGCGATAACAACACCGAGGATTGCTATAACAACGAGAACACCTCTTGCGCAGATCATCGAAACAGTGTCGGACATCTTTATCTTGAATACACCCTTAAGGATATTTTCAGACATACTTGATGATGCCGCAAGAAGCTGTGAGTCGGCAGTAGACATTGTGCAGGCGAGAATTCCCGAGAATACAAGACCTGCAACGAGAGCGAGAAGTATATGCTTTTCACTCATAAACATAGCGATTTTTATGATGATTGTTTCAGAATCAGAACCGGAAAGTGCGGGAACAATTCCCTGTGCTGTAAGAGCGTTTCCGATAAAGCCTATAAAGATTGCAACTGCCATTGAAATTACAACCCATACAGTAGCAACTCTTCTTGATGTTTTTATCTTGTTCTTATCTTCAACAGCCATAAATCTTAATAGGATATGAGGCATACCGAAGTAACCGAGACCCCAAGCGAGAAGCGATGCGATTGTGAGGAGAGAATACTTGTCTGCACCCATAGTTTCTGTGTTATGTATACTTGCAAGAGAGAGGTAACCTGCGAGTTCGCCCGCATTTGCCATAACAGCGTCAAATCCGCCCGCTGTATAAACACCGAAACCAACGATGCTGAAAAGAGCCAAAGTCATAACGATACTCTGAATGAAGTCTGTGAAACTTGCTGCTAAGAATCCGCCGAGGCAGGTATAAAGAACGATGATAACTGCGCTGACGATCATAGCAACCTGATATTCCCAGCCGAAAAGTGTGCTGAAAAGTTTTCCGCAGGCTGCAAATCCCGAACCTGTATAAGGAACGAAGAATACTAAGATTATAACTGCTGAGATGAGCGTGAGAATTCCCTTGTTATCGCGATAACGATTAGCGAAGAAATCGGGAATTGTGATTGAGTTGCCGCATTTTTCAGTGTAGATACGAAGTCTCTTTGCAACAAGAAGCCAGTTGAGATATGTTCCTATCGCAAGCCCTATCGCTGTCCGGCCTGCTTCAGCGCCGCCTGTAAGGTATGCAACCCCGGGAAGTCCCATAAGAAGCCAGCTGCTCATGTCTGATGCTTCAGCACTCATCGCCGAAACAAAAGGACCTAATTTTCTGCAACCGAGATAAAAATCCCCGACATCCTTGTTTTTCTTCGAATGAAGTGCTCCGATTACAATCATCATTCCCATATAGAGAACGATTGTAATGAGAATTACTGTTATTGAACCCATAAATTTTTTGTATGATTTTAAAAATCATACCCCTCCTTTTTACAATATTTCACCGTTTGATTCAATTACTTTCTTATACCATAACGCAGATTCCTTAACGGTTCGTTCGCCCGTTCTGTAATCCACGAAAATAAGACCAAATCTTCGGTCATATCCACTCGACCATTCAAAATTATCCATTACAGACCAATAGAAATATCCCATAACATCAACGCCTTCTTCAGCGGCTTTTTTAAGACCGTTTAAATAGCGGTGAACAAAATCGATTCTCGATTCATCGTGAACCTTTCCGTCAAGATGAACCCAATCGTGACAGGGCATTCCGTTTTCTGTTATGATAATGGGAAGTTTGTATCTGTCATATAAAAACTTCGCAGAATAATAGAGTGCGTTTTCGCATATCGGCCAGTCCATAGCGTTTCTCGGCGAGCCGGTATATGTGTTTGAAAGATAATCGCCTTTCATAGAATAAGGCTTTGTTTCGTAAATGTTTACACCGTAAAAATCAAGTGGCTGAGAGATTATTTCAAAGTCACCATCTTTTATTACATCTTTAAGAATATCACCGAAAAGTTCATATGCTTTAGCGGGATAATCACCGAGTATAATGGGATCCGACCACCACGAATTTGAAAAAACATAGTTTACTTCATCAAAATCAAAGCTTAAAAATCTTGCTTTTTCAAGTTCTTTTTCTCTTTCGTCCTTCGGCTCAACACAAGGCCCTATCGGAGAAAATCCGATTTTAACATCGCCCTTTGCATTTTCTCTTATAGCCTTTACAGCTCTGCCGTGTGAAAGAAGAATGTTATGCCCCATTTTAATAATGTCGGCATCGGGAAGGACAACGAAAGGAGCAAATTTCCCTTCTTTGTAACCTGTCCCTAAAAATACCTGAGGCTCATTCATTGTAATAAAATATTTTACTCTGTCTGAAAAAAGTTCTGTGCATACCTTTGCATAGTTTTCAAACCATAACGGACTTTCATTGTTAAGCCATCCGCCTTTTCTGTGAAGCGAAAGGGGATAATCCCAGTGAAAGAGCGTTATAACAGGTTCTATGCCGTTTTTTATGAGTTCATCGATAAGGTTGTTGTAAAACAAAACACCCTTTTTGTTTATTTCTCCGACGCCATCGGGGAGAATTCTTGTCCAGGAAATAGAAAATCTGTAGAATTTAAGTCCCATTTCTTTCATTAAAGCTACATCTTCTTTATAGCGATGATAATGATCACAAGCTATATTTCCGTTTTCGTTATGGGCGATTTTTCCTTTTAAAGACGAATAATAGTCCCATATGTTAAGACCTTTTCCGTCTTCATCAAAAGCACCCTCAACCTGATAAGCAGCCGACGCTGCACCCCACATAAAATCATTTCTGAACGACATAAAATCCCTGCCTTTCAAGATTTAATCTTCTTTTATAGCCTTTGCGGTTTCTGCCTGAATATTTGCGTCATAAGAGAGAACGGGCTCTACATCCTTTTTCTTTATCTTTCTGTCGATATAGTTCTGTGTGATTTTAATAACCATAGGCGAGAGTGAAACAACACCTATAAGGTTAGGAATCATCATCATTCCGTTGAATGTATCCGAAATATCCCAGGCGATAGAAGATGTCATAAGCGAGCCTGAAACTATCATAAGAACAAAGAACACACGATAGAATTTTGTTGCCTTTTCGCCGAAGAGATATTCAAATGATTTGCATCCATAGTGTGACCAACCAAGAACTGTTGTGAATGCGAAAAGAAGAATAGCAACTGCAACAAATATGTTTCCGATAGGACCGAAAACTTTTCCGAATGCGTTTGCAACAAGTGTTGCATCATCAACCCCGGGGTTTTTAAGACCTGTTTCAAGATTTATGCTTCCTGATGAAAGAACAACAACAGCAGTCATTGTACATACAACGAATGTGTCGGCAAAAACTTCAAATATACCCCACATTCCCTGAATAACGGGTTCTTTTACATTCGATGATGAATGAACCATAACCGATGAGCCAAGACCCGCTTCGTTTGAGAAAACACCTCTCTTACAGCCCTGAGTTACTACTGTCTTTATCGAAATTCCGACAGCTCCTCCGACCACTGCGTCAACACCGAATGCAAATCTGAAGATTGATGCGAAAATATCACCGACTTTATCTATGTTTGCGAAGAAGATTACTAAACATCCGAGTATGTAAGCTATCGCCATAAAGGGAACAACTTTTTCAGCAACAGCGGCAATTCTTTGGAGTCCGCCTAAAATAATAAGTCCGCCGACTATCATAAGAACAACACCTATGATAACAGATGTAACCTTTACATTTCCGAATGCATAGCCAAGGTCAAGACCGAATTTTGTGAAGAAAGCGTCTTCGAGATTTATTACAATCTTATTTACCTGACCCATATTTCCGATACCGAATGATGCGAGAATAGCACATATCGAGAAAATAACCGCAAGAACAGAACCGACTGTTTTACATCCTTTATAACTACCAAGACCATCTTTTAAGAAATACATTGCCCCGCCTGACCATTCGCCGTCCTTATTCTTTCTGCGGTAGTATATACCTAAAATGTTTTCGGCAAAGTTTGTCATCATTCCGAAGAATGCAGCAACCCACATCCAGAATACAGCGCCGGGACCGCCAGTGCAGATAGCAGCTGCAACACCCGCGATGTTACCTGTTCCGATTGTAGCGGCAAGCGCGGTACAGAGTGCCTGAAACTGAGAAACACTGCCTTTATCCTTGTTTTTTCTGACACCGTTTCCTTTTTTGAACATTCCGCCGATAGTTGCCATCCACCATTCTTTTATGTGAACAACCTGAAAGAATTTTGTTATTACTGTTGTAAGAATGCCTGTTCCGATAAGAAGTATAAGACCTATTTTAACCCAGACAAAGTCATTTACAATACTGTTGATTTTCACGATGGTATCAAACATCTGAAAATCCGCCTCCTTTTTATGATGATAAAATTTTAACACATATTGATTTATTCTACCATATTTTGAGCGTCAATGCAAGAAAATTCGTGTAAAATCACGTTGAAGAGGTCATTTTTTTATGATATAATTTTATTTGACAACTTATTTTCTGAAAAAGGAGGCGGAAAAAGTGACAAAAGCAGAGAAAAAACGCTATGAAATGCTCAATTCAAATATACCTTTGCTTGTATCAAAACTTGCGGTTCCTACAATAATAACAATGCTGATTTCCGCCTTTTATAATATGGCGGATACTTACTTTATCGGCGAACTTGATGACACTTTAGCTACCGCCTCTGTGGGTGTTGCGATGCCTCTTATGAACATTGTTCAGGCGATAGGATTTTTCTTCGGACACGGCTCGGGAAACTATATGTCCCACGCCCTCGGAAGGGGAGATACAGAAGCTGCCGATAAAATGTCTGATACATCGCTTATCCTTTCTTTCTCATTCGGCGTTCTGATTTCTGTTTTGGGATTTGTTTTTATAGAACCCTTTGTTATTTTTCTCGGTGCAACAGAACTTATCAAGGAAAGCAGTGCCGAATATATATCAATTCTATTAATAGGCATTCCTTTTATAATGTCAGCGTTTACTATGAATAATCAGATAAGGTTCAAAGGAAATGCTTTTTCGGGAATGATAGGAATGGCAGCAGGCTCTCTTCTGAATGTTGTTTTAGACCCGATTTTCATAACAATTCTTAAAATGGGAGTTAAAGGTGCAGCGATAGCAACTGTTGCCAGTCAGATAATTTCGTTTATTATCCTTCTTTTTATAACAGGAAGAGTAAAAGTAAGAAAGATAGAACTTTCATTCACACAAACGATTTTTTCAGCACTTTTCAGATACGGAACGCCCTCGCTTATGCGTCAGGCAGTTATAGGGATTTCCGCGATATGTATGAATAATATCGCTAAAGGCTATGACGAACCTATGATAGCGGCGATATCAATAGTCCAGAAAATAACCTGGATAGGCGTTTCGGTTATAATCGGTTTCGGACAAGGTTTTCAGCCCGTCTGCGGATTTAATGTCGGTGCAAAACGATATGACAGAGTGAGATTTGCATATAAATTCTGCACTGTTTTTTCAAGTATATTTATGCTCATTTTCGGTGCGGTTGTATTTATGCTGTCGGATAATTTAATAGCCGTTTTCAGAGACGACCCTATGGTTATTTCAGACGGAACACCTATGCTTCGTTTTCAGTGTATAACGGCTGTTACTCAGGGCATTATCGTTATGACAAATATGCTCTTGCAGAATATGGGAAAAACGTTCCTTTCATCGTTTTTTGCTATGGCAAGACAGGGACTTTTCTATATTCCGATTATGTATATCTTCTCATCTGCTTTCGGAATGTTTGGTATATGGACAGCACAATCCGCTGCCGATATTTTAACCGCACTTTTATCACTTCCCGTAATGTTTATGCTTTTGAAGGAACTCAGAGAAAAAGAAGAAACTGCAACAATATGATTTGTTGCAGTTTTGTTTTTTTATTCTGTATAATGAATTGTTTTCTGCAAAAACTATCTTTCGGATTATATAAAAACGGAGGATTTTTACTATGCAGAAATTTATCTATAAAATAACCGATGAAGTTGGTATTCACGCACGCCCCGCAGGGTATCTTGCGAAAAAAACAAAGGAATTCGAAAGCGTTGTGACTATCGAAAAAAACGGAAAGAAAGCGGTCGCTTCAAAGCTTATGGCGGTTATGTCCTTAGGGGTTGAACAAGGCGATGAGGTAACCGTTACCGTTGAAGGAAACGATGAAGAAAAAGCGTCGGCAGAGATGAAAAAATTCTTTGAAGAAAATCTTTAAATCAAGGAGTTTGTTATGACGATTTTTGAGGGAAAGGGAATATGCGAGGCTGTCGCTATGGGAAAAATTTCTGTCATAAGAAAACAGAAAAAAGAAATCGAAAGAAAAATCATAACCGATATAAAAAAAGAAACAGAAAGGTTTGAAAATGCGAAAGACGAAGTTTTGTCCGAACTTGAAATGATAAGAGAAAAGGCTGTCGGAAAAGTCGGAGAAGAGGGTGCAGCGATATTCGAAATCCATAAAATGATGATTGATGATGAAGATTATAACGATTTTATTCTTAATATGATAAAAGATGAAAAAGTGTCTGCAGAATACGCGGTTTTTTCAGCTTCCGAAAAATTTTCAGAACTTTTTTCTTCTATGGAAAACGGTTATATGAAATCACGTTCTGCCGATATAAAAGAAATCTCACAACGTTTTATAAATCATCTTTCGGGAATAGATGATAACTATGAAATTAGCGAAGAAAAAGTTATAATATGTGCCGATGATTTATCCCCCGGCGAAACTATACTTCTCGACAAAGAAAAAATACTTTCTTTTGTGACGGCAAAAGGCTCACTGAATTCACACACTGCAATTCTCGCAAAAAGTATGAATATCCCCGCTGTTGTGAATGTCGGCGATGGATTTCTTTCTCTCATAAAGGACGGTGACTTCGCTATAGCAGACGGCTTTTCGGGAAAATTCATCTTAAACCCCGATGAAGAAACTATATCTTACTACAACAAAAAATCTGAAGAATACAAAGAAAGAGAAACCATTCTTTTATCGCTTAAAGGGAAAGAAAACAAAACTATTGACGGCAGAAAAATAAAAGTCTTTGCGAATATCGGTGATGAAGAAAGTATAACCGCGGTGAAAGAAAACGACGCCGACGGAATAGGGCTTTTCCGCAGTGAATTCATCTTTTTAAGAAGAGATGATTTTCCGACAGAAGAAGAACAGTTTTCTGTCTATAAAAAAGTCGCAGAAGAGATGTCGGGCGGAAAAGTCATAATAAGAACACTCGATATAGGTGCTGATAAACAGGCGGATTATTTTGGTCTTCCTGAAGAAGAAAACCCCGCTTTAGGTCTTCGCGGGATAAGACTTTGTTTTTCAAGAAAAGATATTTTCAAAACACAACTCAGAGCATTATACAGAGCGTCGGTATATGGGGATATAAACATAATGTTCCCGATGATAACAAGCGAAAAAGAGGTCGACGAAATTCTTTCTCTCTGCAAAGAAGTAAGGAAAGAACTCGAAAAAGAAGGAATACTCTTTGACGAAAAAACAGAACTCGGAATAATGATTGAAACTCCCGCTGCGGCGATAATAAGCGACGACCTTGCTAAAAAAGTTTCGTTTTTCAGTATAGGAACAAACGATCTTATTCAGTATACTCTCGCTTGCGACAGGCAGAATTTGTCGGTTGAAAAATTCTGCGATACACATCATAAAGCGGTTTTGAAACTCATTGAAACGACAATAGAAAACGCTCATAAAAATGGCATATGGGCGGGCATCTGTGGCGAACTTGCGGCAGATATTTCTTTAACCGAAACTTTTCTTGAAATGGGCGTCGATGAACTTTCTGTCTCTCCGTCTTATGTTTTAAAACTAAGACAAAAAATCAGAGAAACTGATTTATCAAAGTAAAAAAGAGGTGTATTTTAAAATACACCTCTTTTAGTATTTAAGAGTTCTTAAATAAGCCTTGGTTTCATCTGAAATTCTGTAACTTTCAATGGATTTCTGTATTGTCTTGTTATGCGTTTTTCTGTCAAGAACTTTGTTCTCAATATACGGGATAACCGCGTCATACTGCTTTGCGATAGCTGTCGCGAAATACCACGCAACCACCATATGAACATAATATTCATCTGTTTTAAGAGAAGAAATCATTTCTGTGTGTTCGATAGAAAAATTATCCT
>JAGAJQ010000142.1 GCA_017828955.1 Oscillospiraceae bacterium | reverse complement strand
TGCTTTTGATAACTTAGGCCATACAAGAAGATGGATGCTTGCAAATTATGAAGAATTTTTTGATAATGCAACAACAATTTCAAGGACTAATATTGATGGACAGATTGATTTTTTTGGTATGACTCAGACTGAAACGGTTCAAGCGACCCGAAGAAATACCGAAGAAGGTATGCCGGAATTTTCTCAGAAAGAACTTCTTGTTATGGAAAAAGAGGTCATAGGCATATATATATCCGGGCATCCTGTTTCACCATATTTCTCATTGGGTATGGCATGTGGTTTTAAAACTGCCGAGGAAGTTGTGAACATAAAAAATGAGAATGTCGAAGTAGCCATGGTGATTGATATAAAAAGCAGAAGGATGTGCACGACCAAGAAAAATGAAAAAATGTGTTTTATTGTCGGTGAGGATGCAACTTCGTCTGTTGAAATGTTAGCTTTTCCTGAAATATTTTCAACATATTACAATGTAATAATAGATAATAGTGTTGTAGTAATAAAAGGAAAAACATCTATGAAGGAGGGTGAACTCAAAATTATCATTTCAGAAGTGATGAAACCGGAAGAATTTGTATACGAATGCCAGAGCAAGTCGCTTTATCTTAAAATTGATAGTTCTGATATAGAGAAAGGAAAAAAGGTATCTGAAATTATACAGCGAAACAGAGGAATATCTGATCTTATTTATGTCAAACAGAAAAAAATCTACAAAAATTATTGCAATATTACCAATGAACTGATATACGAAATTGCAAAAATAATCACTTATGGAAATATATCTTTAATTTGATTTAAAACGCTTGACAAATAGTCTTAATTTGTAGTAAAATAATTCAGTAAGCGATTATTTGTTGTAATTATGCTTGTGGAGGTTATTGATAATGGAAACAAAAAAGAGAATAGGAATTCTTACAAGTGGGGGAGACGCTCCTGGAATGAATGCTGTAATTCGTGCAGTTACTCGTTCAGCAATACGTAAGGGATTTGAAGTTCTCGGCATCCGCAGAGGATGGAACGGTCTTATTAACGGAGATGTGATACAGCTCACAGAAAGAAGCGTTTCTGATATTATTCAGAGAGGCGGAACAATGCTTTATACAGCAAGATGCCCTGAATTTAGATACGAGGAAGGACTTCAGACTGCAAAGCAGAATTGTATAAAAAATAATCTTGCAGGTATTGTAGTTATCGGTGGAGATGGTACATTCAGAGGTGCTGCTGACCTTTCAGCAAGAGGAATTCCTTGTGTAGGTCTTCCTGGAACAATTGATAATGATATTTCTTGCACAGAATATACTATTGGTTATGATACAGCTATGAACACAGCTATGGAAATGGTTGACAAGCTCAGAGATACATCTCAGTCACACGATCGTTGTAGCGTTGTAGAAGTAATGGGCAGAAATGCTGGATATATCGCTCTTAATGCAGGTATTGCAGTTGGTGCAACATATATCATTACCACAGAAGTTCCTTATTCTCTTGACGATGTTGCTGCAAAAATTCTCAAGGCAAAGGAAACAGGTAAACAGCACTTTATCATTATGGTTTCTGAAGGTGTTGGCAACGCTGAAGGTATTGCCAAGGAAATTGAAAAGCGTACAGGTGTTGAATCAAGAGCGACTATTTTAGGTCATGTACAGAGAGGTGGATCACCAACAGTACGTGATAGAGTTGTTGCAAGCCAGATGGGATATTATGCTGTTGAACTTCTTGAAAGAGGAATTGGAAATCGTGTTGTTGGTATGCAGAATAGCAAGATAGTTGATTTTGATATTCAAGAAGCACTCAGTATGAAGAAACCTTTTGAACTCGATCTTTACAATATTGCAAACGAGTTATCATTCTAATTTAAAATTTTAGCAGTCAGAGTAGAAAATCACGCGTGAAGTGTCAGTCAGACGGGGAGTTTGCTGATTGAACGAAAGATTTCTTTGAGAAATTTGCGGTGTGATTTTCGCATCCCGCTGATGCATAATAGAAGCTGTTCATTTGACGAACTCGGTATTATGCACACAGCATAAGTACAAGGAGGAGTATAAATGAATAGCTTTTTTTCAATGTTTAAGCGTTCTGCTGAAAGCCTTAAAGAACTTCGCACCATAACAACAACAGGAATTTTACTTGCTATGGCGGTTGCGATAAGATCTCTCGCGATTCATATTACGCCTGATCTTAGGATTATATTTACATTTGTTCCGTTATGCGTTATTGCTATGCTTTATGGGCCTGTTGTTTCGGGAATGTCTGCGGTTGCGCTTGACATTATAGGATATATTATCGACAACAGAGGCGCAAGAGGGTATAGCCCTCAACTTGCGGCTGTAGTTCTTTTGACAGGTGTTATCTATGGATGCTTTCTTTACCGCGATAAGATAAGCCTTGTTATGATTATACTCGCAAGAGGAATTGCTGTAATACTTTGTAATATATGTCTTAATTCGTATTTTCTTTATTCGTTGTATATAAATAAGGATTTCAGCATATTTACTGCTGACAAAGGCGCTTGGGATATGTTTATGACTTGGCTTTGGACATCTTTCAGACTTCCTAAAAATCTTGCAGAACTTCCACTTGATTTTATAATTCTGATAGTTGTTCTTCCGGCAGCACTTACTGCGTATAATCGTGTTACTAAAAATACTAAAAAGAAAATTGCTATTAATAAAAAATCGGAGGATCTGTTATGAAAGTGAAGGTAGGTTTTATAGGAGCAGGCAATATGGGCGCTGCTATTATGCGCGGTATCGCGAATAGCGGACTTTCAGAAAATATCTCTCTTTTTGCAACCGATGTCGATGAAAATAAACTTAAATCTCTTGAGGAAATAGGCGTTGCTCCTGTTTATGATACAAAAACTCTGATTTCTGAGTGTAAATATGTTTTTCTTGCAATAAAACCTCAGATGTTTGATGAAGTTCTTGAGAATTACGGGAAGTACTTTACAGAAGAGCATATTATTGTTTCTATTGCGGCAGGAATAACAGGTGAATATATCAAATCCAAGACTCTTTCAGACGCAAAGGTTGTACTTGTTATGCCTAATACACCTTTTCTTATTGGAGAAGGTGCAACAGCACTAGCAAAAGTAAATCCGGTAACTGATGAAGAATTCGGTTTTGTTTGTGATATTTTTGAAGCGGGTGGAAAAACTGCTGTTGTTTCAGAAAATAAAATGAAAGAAATTATTGCAATAAACGGAAGTAGCCCAGCTTTTATATATCTTTTTGCAAAAGGATTTGTTGATTATGCCAAGTCTGTTGATATATCTGAAGAAACAGCGAAATCATTGTTTTGCAAGTCTCTTATAGGTTCTGCTAAAATGATAACAGATAGCGGATATTCAATAGACGAACTTATAAAAATGGTTTCTTCGCCTGGCGGAACAACGCTTAAAGGTCTTGATGAGCTTTATGAAGGTAATCTTACAGAGATTGTCGAAAAATGTTGTGTTGCCTGCACAAAGAGAGCTTATGAACTTTCAAAATAAGTCTTTTTTGTGATTTTTAATCATATACTCATAAAAAAGGACAAGGAGTATATGATTATGAAAGTTATAGATAAAAAATCAAAATATCGTTCTATACATGTTTCTGGAGATTTGTTTTTTACTCTTCTTACCGTGATAGTTCTTGTCGGAGCGATTATTGGTTCATTATATTATCGCGAAATATCAGCGATGGATTTTGTTAAAACATTTTCTATCGCTGATTCTTTTTATAATTTTGGAGAAACAATATCTTTTTGGAATTGTTTTTCTTATTCACTTATGAAAAACACAATTTTAATAGTAATAATTTTTTTATCAGGGTTATGCTTGGTTGGTCATTCTTTGTGTATAGCTACATTACTTTACAAAGGCATAAATGCAGGAGTTTCGCTTTCTATTGCTTATTCCAATAGTAGTATAGAAAATTTTATTATTCCGATTTTACATATTATTCTCGATACTGTGGTTTCTACATTTGTTCTTGTTTTGGCAACAAAAGAGGGAATAAGATTTTCAAATAAACTTTTTAGACTTGTGATTTACAATAAAATTGATGATGATTTGAATAAGAATATAAGGTTATACCTATTGAAATTTGCCATACTTTTTGTTATAATTGTTTTGTTATCTTTGGTTCAATCTATATTTTTGATCTTTATAGGATGAGTATTGGTATTTTAAAAGTGGAGTGTAAAATTAAATGGGATTATTTTATAATTATCAGGAATCGGGTTCGGGTGTTTCTAAAAACGGACCCAAAAAAAGCAGGCTGAGAATTTTTTTTGAAGTATTCGGGCGAAAATTCTGGAATCTTATTCTCATAAATCTTATATACGGAATTTTTTGTATTCCTATTTTTACAATCGGACCTGCAACTGCAGCTGCTTTTAAGGTTTTGAAGAATTATTCGATTGAAAAGAATGCTTTTGTGTGG
>JAGAJQ010000141.1 GCA_017828955.1 Oscillospiraceae bacterium | reverse complement strand
TTTATCGACCTTGACAATTTCAAGCGTATCAATGATACATTGGGTCACGAAAAGGGCGATATGGTAATAAAGAAGATATCCCAGCGCATAACTGCTGCACTCGATACCGATGATATCCTCGGAAGACTCGGGGGAGATGAATTCGCAATCCTTGTCCAGAGAGACGTTGACAGCGATGAAATCTTAAAATATGTCGAAGAAATCAGAGCGGCAATTTCAGAACCTATCGTAATTGGCAACGAAGAAGTAACAGTAAATGCAAGTTTCGGTGCGTCCGCTTATCCCAAGGACGGAAGCGATTCAACCGAACTTCTCAAATGTGCCGATATGGCGCTTTATAAAGCAAAGGCAGACGGAAAGAATCGTCTCGAATTCTTCACGCCTGAAATGAAGGAAGAAATTCAACATAAGGTTGACTTTGAGGCAAGCCTTGTAGCAGGTCTCAATAAAGAAGAGTTCCATCTTCTTTTCCAGCCCCAGCATGAACCTGACGGAAAGAAACTCCGTGGCTTTGAAGCGCTTGTACGATGGCGTTCAGAAGAACTCGGTCTTGTCAGCCCTATGCAGTTTATCCCTATGGCTGAAGAAACAGGTCTTATTGTCGAACTCGGAACATGGATTTTCAAGGAAGCCTGTCGTAAACTCAGAATGGCAATGGATACTTATGGTCTTGAAAACCTCGTTCTCTCGGTAAATATTTCAACAATCCAGCTTATGCAACCTGATTTCTATAACATCGTTAAGGGAATTATGGAAGAAACAGGCGTTTACGGAAGAAACCTTGAAATCGAAATAACCGAATCCGTTTTCATAAAGTCGGTTGACAATGCCGTCGAAGTTCTCAACAAAATCAAGAAACTCGGTATTTCAATAGCACTCGACGATTTCGGCACAGGTTATTCATCACTTCATTATCTCCGTTCACTTCCTATCGACACACTCAAAATCGACAAGTCATTTGTTGACGGAATAAACCGTGCTGAATCCGAAAAGGAAATAGTAGGCTCTATCATCTCTCTCGCACACAATATGAATCTCTTTGTTGTTGCCGAGGGTGTTGAAGTCGAAGAACAACTCAATTATCTCCGTGATAGCGGATGTGACTGCGTTCAGGGTTACCTTTTAGGAAGACCTCTCGATGATGAACAATTCAACGAAACTCTCAAGAAAGCATCTGAATACCTCAGGACATCGGAGTCTCCCGAATACAAATAACTTGTGAAAAATGCACAGTTTAATTATGCAATCAGACCCCTATTTATACCCATGAATTATTGACAGATAATGAGTTCTGTGGTATAATTTTTAATTAGATTGCGACGCTTCAGTTTGATGGTATCACCGTCGGATTGGAGCGTTTTTATTTTTTCTTTGTGGGGGAATAATTATGCAGACAAACGAAAAGAAACCTTCAGTAACAGAGTATTTTGGATGCAATGTCTTTAATGAAACAATAATGAGGGAGCGTCTTCCTAAAAACATCTATAAAGCACTCAGGAACACAAGAGAACTCGGCGTTGCACTCGATACCGATGTTGCCGAAGTTATAGCGAATGCGATGAAGGACTGGGCTGTTGAAAAGGGTGCAACACACTATACCCACTGGTTCCATCCTATGACAGGCATTATCGCTGAAAAACATGATTCTTTCATAGCACCCACAACCGACGGCAGAGTTATTATGGAGTTTTCGGGTAAAGAACTTATAAAGGGCGAACCTGATGCATCGTCAGTCCCATCAGGCGGTCTTCGTGCAACTTTCGAAGCAAGAGGATATACCGCGTGGGACCCCACATCAAACGTTTTCGTAAGAGACACAACCCTCTATATTCCGACAGCATTCTGTTCATATAGCGGTGAGGC
>JAGAJQ010000140.1 GCA_017828955.1 Oscillospiraceae bacterium | reverse complement strand
TGTGTATTCTTCTAAAACTCCGTTTTCGATTACAAAATCAATCATTGTAAATTCCTCCATATTAATTTATACAGCCTCAAATTTTATCTTCTTTTCTTTTGCATATTTATGCGCATAAGAATTTTCAGACGCTTTGATAACAAGGTCTTCGCAACCGGAGAATACCTTATCACCAATATCTGTAACAGAATCAGGGATTATTATTTCTTTTAAAGATTCGCAACCTTTGAATGTCTCATCGTAAATCTCTGTAACAGAATCGGGAATTGTTATCTTTTCTAAAGATTCGCAACCTTCGAACGCGCGCTCACCAATATCTATAACAGAATCAGGAATTGTTATTTCTTTTAAAGATTTGCAACGGATGAATGTCTCATCGTAAATCTCTGTAACAGAATCAGAAATTGTTATACTTGTTAAAGATTCGCAACCTCTGAATGTCCCATCGTAAATCTCTGTAACAGACGAGGGAATTGTTATACTTGTTAAAGATTCGCAACTAGAGAATGCACCTTCACCAATCTCTGTAACAGAATCAGGAATTGTTATCTCTTCTAAAGATTTGCAACCAGAGAATGCACCTCCACCAATCTCTTTAACAGAATCGGGAATTGTTATCTCTTTTAAAGATCTGCAACCTATGAACGCGCACTCACCAATCTCTGTAACAGACGAGGAAATTGTTATCTTTTCTAAAGATTTGCAACAAAAGAACGCGAATTCACCAATCTTTTTAACAGAATCGGGGATTGTTATCTCTTCTAAAGATTTGCAACCCCAGAATACCCTATCACCAATCTCTGTAACAGAATCGGAGATTGTTACTTCTTTTAAAGATTCGCAATCTTTGAACGTGCATGTACCAATCTCTGTAACAGACAAGGAAATTGTTATCTTTTCTAAAGATTTGCAATCCCAGAATGTACCTCCACCAATCTTTTTAACGGAATCGGGGATTGTTATTTCTTTTAAAGATTCGCAACATTTGAACGCGCATGTACCAATCTCTGTAACAGAATCGGGAATTGTTATCTTTTCTAAAGATTTGCAACATATGAACGCGCATCTACCAATCTCTGTAACAGAATCAGGAATTGTTATCTCTTTTAAAGATTTGCAATCTATGAACGCGCGTCTACGAATCTTTTTAACAGAATCGGGGATTACTACCTTGGTTTCCTTCCCTCTGTATTTTTTTAAAGCTCCGTTTTTAATTATAAAATCTGTCATACTTGTTTCCTCCTTAAATTAAGTCTCTATATATTTAATACCATATTTTTTAACTTCTTCGCGTTCGGTTAACCGAACATATTAAAGATTTTTTATAATTTTTTTGAACTTTTTGCGTTATATCACCTGTTTTTATGTAAATACAGAGCAACATTCCTCTTCCCTTGCTAAAAGTTTTCTGGTATGCTATAATACTTGTCGGAAAATATTTAACGGAGAAGAAAAAATGAAAGTATATATATACTCTGTATAAAAAGTTTACCAGATTAATGATAAAAGCAGTAGGAGATGGGTGAAAAAATCTCTAAGAACAAAAGAGCAATTAACAAAATAGAATTTTTAAGTAGGTGTACATCGAAAGAGTAATTAGAAAGTTATTACCAAATTTTGCAGAGGTGAAATTAATGAAAGAAGAATTATGGGTAAGTGAAGCTGTTGAAACGCTAAAAAACAATATTGAAAATTATATTGTAAATGAAAAAAATATCGTAAAGGAAGGTGGGCAGGAAGAATTAGAATCAATAAATAGCAAGAAAAGTGGCACGCTACATAAAGATAGATGTTCCTTTGTATGGGAACACTTATATAAAAAATGTTACACAAGTCAGTTTTGGGGAGAGACAAACTGGGATGAGTATAAAGTAAAAAAATCATATGAAATTTTGCAAAAGAAGTTGGATTGCAGATTCTCAGGGGATGTGTTGTTTAGCTTTAAATCTGAAAAGGATGGTGCAAAGGGTAAAGGCAAAAAGTATGAGTACTATTTAAACAAATTAAGTAATGATAATGAATTGAGAAAAAAAGAGAAACCGTATTATCCAGAAATTTTGAGTTTTTGCAATTTTATGAATTATAGTTTGCACAATATGGGATTGATGCCAGTTGATGGAAATTTGCAAGCAATTAAAGAGGGATATGGAGATAGATTAGACACTTACATATTCGCTATAAATGAATATTATATTATTGAGGATAAAGAAAAGGCTGATTTGATAAAAAAAGTGCGAACACCTGGAGGAAAATATCCAGAAGAGGTAAACAATGAAACAGATAAAGTAAAAAAAGAGAAGATGAAAGATGACATAAAAAGGAAAAGGAAAGAACAAGCTCAGCGTGAAGTGTTGAATACATTTAAGAGATTTGAATCTATAGCAAAAGAAAGTGGAATAGAAGATGTCATAGATGAAAATGGGGATACTATAAAAGCTGGAACGATACTATATTGTCGAGAAATGTATTTGATAGATAATAACGATTTTCTTGCTAGATTAATTGAAAATGGTTCTCATGCAATTGAAAACAGCTCTGACGTTGTAAATTATATGAAATTGGCAATAGAATACTGGATAATGAAAGCTGAAATATTAAAATCTAAATAAAAGAGTGTGGGGTTTTGAACTAGGATGAGATTTATGTGTTTAAACTAGGAAGGTTTCCCAAAATGTATATAATTTTGGTGATTACTTGGTGTTTATTTTTACGATAAGTCAGAATAAGTTACTAGAAGATAGAACAATACATACGGAATAAATGCTTATTCTACAATAGGAGATTACAAGGTACATTATCATAGAATAAGCATTAGGCAGTTCTCGCAAGATTTGTTGAATTCGCAGTTGTTATTATATGGGCACACGCACGAAAGAAAAAACATACCTTTCTTCAGAAAGTTTTCAGAACTATCAAGGTGCCTCGTGACCTTGCAGGAAAAATTCTCATAAAGGGTTTACCCATATTCTCAAACGAACTCTTATGGGCAGGAGGACTTGCGGCACTCACACAGTGCTACTCGGTAAGAGGGCTTGACATAATAGCAGGTCTTAATATATCAAACGCATTATGTAATCTTTTGAATGTAGTTTTCGTTTCTTTAGGCTCTGCCGTCGGAATACTCACAGGTCAGACACTCGGCGCTATGGAATACGAAAAGGCTGAAAAGGACGCTTTCTCGCTTATGAAATTCTCTTGTGGGATATGTGTTCTTCTGACTGCTATACTTATTCTTCTTTCGGGCATCTTCCCGAAATTCTATGACACCACGGAAGAAATACGCAGTTACGGACAGTTCTTTATAATAATAACGGCTTGTTTCTTCCCTGTTCAGGGGTTTTTGAATGCGCTTTATTTCACGCTCCGTTCGGGAGGAAAAACTCTGATAACATTCCTTTTCGACAGCGTTTATTCATGGGTTATATGCGTTCCCGTTGCCGTTATTCTTTGTGAATATACACCAATCGATGTATTTCTCATCTACGCGATAATTCAGGCACTCGACATCATAAAGATAGTAATCGGCTATACACTTGTAAAACGCAGAATATGGATAAGCAATATAGTAAATGAAGAGAGTAAGGCTTAAACTAAAATAAATAAAAAGGAGAACTAAAATGAAAAAAATATTTCCCATAGTTTTTTCGCTTCTTGTCTGCCTTTCGTTTGTATTGTCGCTTGTTGACTCAGAAGAACTTCCCGTGAAATCCGATTTCAACCACGACAATATCTATTCCCACATCGAAAATATATGTGCAGACGGAACTCACTCGATAGTTCACGATGAGGAAAACAAAAAGGTTCAGGAATATATTATATCAGAGCTTGAAGCCTTAGGCATAGTGAATTCTGATACTACCGAAAAACCAGCCTTTCTTATACAGAGTTTTGTTACCGATGATAACGACCTTTCGAAAACAAGGTATCAGAGTTTTTATCTCGATAACATAATAGTACATATCCCTGCGAATTCGCAAAATAAAACAAATCAGGCCGTTATGACAATGGCGCATTTCGACTCTGCGAATACAGGCCCAGGCGCTGCTGATGACGCCTGCGCCTGCGCTACAATGCTTGAAGCAATCCGTTATTATATGGATAAGATGGAAAAAGGCTATACAATAGAAAACGACCTTGTATTCTGTTTTGTAAACGGTGAAGAATACGGTCTTTTAGGCTCAAAGGCATTTATGGGTGAATTCAAGGGTTTTGATAATCTTCTTTCTCGTATAAATTTCGCTATAAATCTTGAAGCAAGAGGAACTTCGGGAACGCAGATAATGTTTGAAACTTCTGCTGATAATTACAACACAGTAAAACTTTTCGCAGAAGTAAACGAGAATCTTTTCACCTGTTCAACGGCTACAATGATTTATGATATGATGCCTAACGGAACGGACTTTTCTAACCTCAAACCATATTATCAGGGCGTTAATATAGCAAACATCGGCGAGGGCGAAAATTATCATACACCGAATGACAACCCCGAAAACATCCGTGAGTCCTGCCTTTCACAACAAGCGCAGATTGTGAATAATCTTATCGACAAACTCGCGAATTACGACCTCGACTCTCTCTATGACGCGAAAGAAAACGCAATCTTCTTTTCATATCTCAATATAGGCGATGTTGTCTATAACCACGCGTTTTCTTTGGTTCTCGCAGTAATGGGGATTTTACTTCTTCTTTCAAATATCATAGTCAGTGTAGTGAGTAAAAAGAAAAACCTTATAAAAACTTTAAAGGCGTTTCTTATAATTATTATAGGAATTGTTCTTTCAGCGGGGCTAACTTTCGGTTGCTACTATCTTTTCCAGACTATTGCCGCAATGGCAGGAACGATAGTTTTTCATATGATAGGAAGAGTTTTCTCTTCAAACACGGCTATCGTTGTTGGGATTATGATTCTGACTCTCGGTGTTACAACACTTACTTCACATCTTTTCTGCAAACTCTTTAAAACCGAAAAGGGCGACATAAGAAGGGCATTTTCATACATTCATATTTTTATAGGAATTGTTATGACATTCCTTATCCCCGATTCAAGTTATCTCTTTATTTTCAGCGGAATTCTTCTGATGATAAATGAACTTTTAATCACAATAAAACCCGAAACAGAAAACTATCACTTCGAACTTCTTTCAACAGCGCTCTGTCTTCCGATAATAATGCCGATAATAACGATCGCCGTTTCTGCTTTAGGGCTTTCTCTCTGTTATGTTTTCTCTGCATTGTTCGCTGTTGTGATATTCGGTATGAGTGCGTTTATTTCTGATATATGCGGATATTTCTCGGTTAATTTCCTTTTAAGAAAAGATAAGAGTAAACCGCTCCCCAATGTCGCAGGGGCACTTCATATCATCGCAGTTTCGTTTGTTATCTTCCTTTGTGTAAGCCTTACTCCCGTAAG
>JAGAJQ010000139.1 GCA_017828955.1 Oscillospiraceae bacterium | reverse complement strand
TAGTGATTTTCTTTTTTCAGCAAGGTCATTATATTTTCTAGTTTTTTCTGCCTGAATACGCAAAGGTTCTACTCTGACTTCAAGTTCATTTATTATATCCTTTAATCTGAGAATATTGTCCTGAGCAGCAGCAAGTTTCTTTTCGGATTCAGCTTTTTTATAGCGAAGTTTTGAAATTCCTGCCGCTTCTTCAAATATTTCTCGTCTCTCATTACTTTTAGCAGAAACTATTTCAGCAACTCTTCCCTGACCTATGATAGAATATCCGTCTCTTCCAAGACCAGTATCCATAAAGAGTTCATAGATATCTTTAAGTCTGACCTGACTTCCATTTATGAGATATTCACTTTCTCCGCTTCTATATAATTTTCTTGTAACGCTTACTTCTTCAGCAGGAACCTGAAGAATTCCCTTTTTATTATCTATATTAAGAGTAACCTGAGCGTATCCCATAGGCTTTCTGAACTGAGTTCCTGCAAAGATAACATCTTCCATTTTCGCGCCTCTGAGTGTCTTTGAAGACTGTTCTCCAAGAACCCATCTTACAGCATCGCCTATATTACTTTTCCCACTTCCGTTAGGACCTACAACTGCGGTAAGTCCCTTATTAAAATCAAGTTTTATTTTATCGGGGAAAGATTTGAACCCCTGTAGTTCCAAAGATTTTAAGTACATTTATTTCACTTCCTTTATTGAAACGCAATATCCATGTAATTCGGAATTTTCTTTAAAAGAAATATAAAGATCATTTTTTCTGAAATATTCAATATTAACCTTTTTTTGACCTACCGCTTTACTTAACGAGCCTTTAGGAATCTCGATTGAAAATTCGCCTTTCTTATTTTTCAAAAGAGTCATTATCCTTGTTCTGAAAATATAACTCTCACACATTTCTCTGAAAGAATCATGATAAAAACCTGCAACAGCATTTTCAGAAACATCTTTAGATGCGTGAAGACCGAGTCTTATAACTTTTATCCCCATAAATTCAAACATATATAACATATTCGCACAAATCTCAACCGCTTTATCAAAATCGTAAAGCTGATACCTGCCACTTTGATAAAGTTCTCCGAGTCGCGTATTTTTAAGTACAACAACAGGATAAATTCTTACTGCATCAGGTTTTAAAGCAATTATTTCGCACATTGTGAAATAATCATCTGACTCTGTACTCTGATAAAGTCCTACCATCATCTGAAGTCCAAGTTCAAATCCGTATTGTTTTATCAGTAAAGAGGCTTTCTTTACATCTTTAGCCGAATGACCTCTTTCGTTTGCTTCAAGAACCTTATCCGACATACTTTGAGCGCCAAGTTCAATCGAAGTAACACCATATTTTTTAAGAATAGAAAGAACCTCATCATCAATATAATCAGGGCGAGTCGAAATTCTTATCCCTTTAAATTTTCTTTCTCCGACAAAATCATAAGCCGCCGAAAGTAGCTCTAACATATACCCTCTGTCAAGTGCCGTAAAACTTCCACCAAAAAAGGCTATTTCGGTATTAGATTTATCTGATATTTCACTCATAGCGGAAGAACATATTTTTCTAACGTCATCTCCTGACGGAATGCTTTTTTCACCTGATATATTACGCTGATTACAAAAACTACAAAGATGAGGGCAGCCCATATGAGGAATAAATATCGCTATATTGCTATGTTTCATATCCCATAAGCTCCAACGCTTCTTTAGCAGCCATCTGTTCAGCCTTCTTCTTGCTTCTTCCTTCACCCTTACCTATAACATTTGAATTGAGCATAACATCAACAACAAACACTTTATTGTGATCGGGACCAGATTGTTCTGTCAAAACATACTCCACTTTTTCATCAGGATTCTGCTGAATAATTTCCTGCAGCATAGTTTTATAATCGTTAAATGTAAGTTTTTTCTTAACATCAAGATTTTTAGGAATAAACGAAAGTATATGTTTTCTTGCTGCTTCGAGGCCGCCGTCAAGGTATATAGCTGCAATAACCGCTTCAAAAGCATCTGCAAGAATAGATGGTCTTTCTCTACCGCCTGAATGTTCTTCGCCTTTTCCAAGAAGTATAAATTCTCCGAGATCTATCTGCTGAGCAAATCCAAATAATGTTTTTTCACACACTAAGGCTGCTCTTAGTTTTGTAAGTTCTCCTTCAGGCAAATCTCTGTAATTTTCAAAAAGATATTGTGCAACAACGATTGAAAGAACGGAATCTCCTAAAAATTCAAGTCGTTCATTGCTTTTTCTGTTCTTTTTATTTTCATTTGCATATGATGAATGAGAAAGTGCTTCCTGTAAAAGTTCGGGGTTTTTAAAATTATAATGAATTATATCTTCAAAACGCATAATTTACACCTGTTCAGTTTTCGACTTATTTTCAAGAATTTCAAGCGATTCTGATATACTTTCAATAACTTTCTGTTCAACGCAAAGTTTAGCCTGTCTTATAGCATTGAAGAAAGCCTTCGCATCAGAACTTCCGTGCGCCTTGATTACAGGTTTTGAAATTCCCATAAGAACAGCACCGCCCTGCTCCTTATAGTCGATCTTTTTCTTAAAAATTTTAATCTTTTTATTAAGCATAATTGCGGGGATAGTGGGTTTTCCGTTTTTCATAAGCATATCTTTAAGCGAATTAGAGAAAAACGCCCCCATACCCTCAACTGATTTGAGGAATACATTTCCTGTAAATCCATCCGCAACAACAACATCAAACTCTCCGAGAGGAACATCTCTTGCTTCTGCATTTCCTTTGAAATTAATTGGAGCTTCTTCGAGAAGTTTGTATGTAGAAAGTTCAAGTTCTCTACCCTTTGTTTCTTCAGCACCTACATTCATAAGGCCTACTCTGGGATTTTTTATGCCAAGAATCTTCTCAGCATAGCAAGAACCCATAATCGCAAACTGAACAAGCATATCAGGTCTGCAATCTACATTAGCACCTGCATCAAGGAGCATATAGAATCCATTCTGCGATGGAAGAATAGGTGCGAGAGCTGCTCTCTTTATTCCTTTAAGTCTTTTAGCAATAAATGTTGATCCTACAACAAGAGCACCTGTGCTTCCTGCTGAAACAAACGCATCGCTTTCTCCATCGGCAAGCATTTTAAGGCCTACCGCCATAGAAGTGTTCTTCTTTTCTTTTATGATAAGAGTTGAATCGTCGTGAATGTCAAAAACTTCATTTGTATGCTTTATTTCTATTTTTTCAAGTGAAATTCCGTTTTCTGAAGAAACCGATTTGATTTTTTCTTCATCTCCGACAAGAATAATGTCAACGCCAAGTTCATCAACTGCTCTTCTTGAACCTTTTATTGCTTCAAGTGGTGCATTATCTCCACCAAAAGCATCTATTGCTATTCTCATTTTTATATTCCTCCGTTTGAATTAAGATATTCATCAAGTGCTTTTAAAGATCTTTCTGCAAGTGTCTGATATTTAAGCTTTTTATCTCTTATATTTGTTTCGAGAGAGGGCAGTATCCCCATATTACAACCCATAGGTTGAAAATCTGTAACACTTTCATCGCTGATATAAGCTGACAAAGCACCTATCATAGTTTCTCTCGGCAAAGTAAGAGTTTCTTTTCCTTCAAGCCTTCTCGCCATATTGATACCTGCCATTATTCAGCTTGCAGCAGATTCGATATAACCTTCAACTCCCGTTATCTGTCCCGCAAAAAAGATATTTTTATGTTCTTTCATCGAAAAATCAGAATTAAGAAGTTTGGGAGAATTTATAAAGCTGTTTCTATGCATAACTCCATAACGCAGAAACTCAGCATCTTTAAGACCTGTTATCATTGAAAAAACTCTTTTCTGTTCTCCAAACTTAAGATTAGTCTGAAAACCAACAAGATTATACATTGTTCCTTCGTTGTTTTCTTTTCTGAGCTGAACAACTGCGTAAGGTCTTTTTCCTGTACGCGGATCTGTAAGCCCTACAGGTTTTAACGGGCCGAATCTCATTGTGTCCTCGCCGCGTTTAGCGAGAACTTCTATCGGCATACATCCTTCGTAGACTTTAAAAAATTCTCTGTCATGTTCTTTGAGTTCTGCACTTTCAGCAGAAACAAGAGCATTATAGAATTCAAGATACTCTTCTTTATTCATAGGGCAATTGATATAATCGTCGTCGCCCCTACCGTATCTTGAAGCAAAAAACACAAGACTTTTATCAAGGCTATCAAAAGAAACTATCGGCGCTGCAGCGTCAAAAAAGCTAAGATACGAACCGCAGATTTCAGATATACTATCAGCTAAATCATCAGATGTTAAAGGCCCTGTTGCAATTATGACATTTCCTTCGGGAATTTCCTTTAATTCATCATAAATAATGTTTATATTATTTCTTGATTTTATCTTCTCGGTAACAAGATCAGAAAAAGCAGTTCTGTCAACCGCTAAAGCACCACCTGCTGCTACTGATGTCTCATAAGCACAAGGGACTATAATAGACCCTAAAATGCGCATTTCTTCTTTCAGAAGTCCCGCTGCCGAATCAAGTCTTGATGCCTTAAGAGAATTCGAACATACAAGTTCAGCGAATCCTTGATATTTATGTGCAGGAGAATATTTTTTAGGCTTCATTTCATATAAATCGACTGAAATTCCGGCATTTGAGAGTTGCCAGGCCGCTTCGCTACCCGCAAGACCTGCACCAATAACTGTTACTTTATTCATCCTTGACCGCCTTTTCGAATTTACAACCCACTTTTTCGCATACTAATTTACCCGATTTTCCACCCTTCTGGAACAAAGTAGAATTACAATTAGGACATTTATGCTTAGTAGGAACATTCCAAGTCATAAATCCACATTTTGGATTATCTTCGCAACCATAATATTTCTTACCGCGCTTAGATTTTTTCTGAAGAATCGTCTTTCCACAAAGAGGACATTCTCCGGGAGTTTCCTGAACTATTTTTTTGGTATTGGTACATTCTGGGAACCCTGAACAAGCAAGAAATTTTCCGAATTTACCTATCTTGATAACCATTTCTTTTCCGCAAACATCACAGATGATATCTGTTTTTTCGTCAGGAACTTTTACTCGCTTGCCTTCCATATTCTTTTCAGCAGATTCAAGAGTCTTTTTAAAATCATCATAAAAATCACTAAGAGTTTCGACCCAATCTTTTTTACCGAGTTCGACTTCGTCAAGCTGATTTTCCATACCTGCTGTAAACTTTACATCTACAATAGGCTTAAACTGTTCCTTCATCAACTCAGTTGTAACTTCTCCAAGAGAAGTAGGCTTAAGC
>JAGAJQ010000138.1 GCA_017828955.1 Oscillospiraceae bacterium | reverse complement strand
TACTCTTAGAAAGCGTCACTGCAAGAACAAGTTTATTTACTAAATCCGGTCTGTCAATTGCAAGATACTGTGCAATCATACCACCCTGAGAAACACCAAAAACATCAGCACTTTGAATTTCCAAAAAATCCATTGCCATTGCTATATCCGATGCCAATTCTCTAACTGTGATGTCTTCACCAATATTCTCTCTGCGGTCAAAAAGGTAGACTTTATAATCCCTTGCAAAAATTCTGTACATAAATCCGAGCATATTTGCAGAACCACTTATTCCGTTTGTGTTAAGCCCTTGTATCATAATCAGATTTTTTTCGCCTTTACCGAAAGAAATGTAATTCATACTTATTCCATCAAGTTCAAGCTTTCTCTCTTTTGCGTTATACATTATTTTCACCCTTATTTCGTAAGTTTTACAACACACTCACAATGATTTGTCCTCGGGAACATATCAACAGCCCTTGCTTTTTCTGCCCTATATCCGTTTTCAGAGAGGATTTTAAGGTCTCTTGCACAGGTTGCAGGGTTGCAGGATATATAAACTATTTTCTGTGGATTCATTTTTATTATCGCACCGATAGCAATATCATCACAACCTTTTCTTGCAGGGTCTAAAATGATAACATCGGGGTGTATTCCTTTCCCTATAAGTTTTGATGCAACCTTTCCCACATCACCGCATATAAATTCTGCATTGTCGATGTTGTTTCTTATGGCATTTTCTTTTGCGTTTTCTATTGCTTCAGGGATTATTTCAACGCCTATCAGCTTTTTTACTTTTTTAGCCATCGAAAGACCGATAGTTCCCGCGCCGCAGTAAAGGTCTAAAAGTGTTTCACCACCCTTTAAATCAGCATATTCAGACGCTATATCATAAAGTCTTTCGGCCTGCTTTGTATTTACCTGATAAAAAGCCTCGGGAGCAAGTTTTATCTTATTCCCACACATTTCATCATAGATAAATCCGTCGCCATATATAGCCTCTGTTTCTTTTCCCATAATTACATTTGTCTTATCGGGATTTATATTCATAACAACAGTTTTTATTTCGGGGTAAAGCGGAACTATTTCATTAGCAAGCGAGTTTATTTCTCTTCTGCAATTTTTTCTTACAACAAGACAGAGCATTATTTCGTCCGAATGATATCCGCGTCTTAAAAATATATGTCGGAGTATCCCTGTATTGCTTATTTCATCATAAGGAGAAATTCCTTTTTTAATGGCAATTTCAAGAACTTTTTTTGATATTTCCGCAAAGATTTCGGGTTGTAATCTGCAATCAGCAAAGGGAATAACCCTGTGACTTCTTTGTGCATAAAATCCGAAAACCGCCTTGCTGTCGATTTTAGAAACAGGATACTGTGCTTTGTTTCTATAATAGTCGGTTTCATCACACCCGAGTATTTCTTCAAATATCGGTTCCACTCCGCCAATTCTTTTAAAAGCGTTTCTTACCATATTGTCTTTGACAGAAAGTTCTGATTTGTAAGAAATATGTCTTAAAGAACAGCCACCGCATTTCTTGAAAACAGGGCAGTCGCTTTCAATTCTGTCATCTGATGGAACAATTATTCTGTCGATAATTCCATAGGCATAACTTTTCTGCACTTTTACGATCTTAACGGATAATTTGTCGCCTACTGCTGAAAACGGAACAAAAACAGCAAATCCATCTGCTTTTCCGACGCCGTTTCCTTCGTCTGTGATATCTGTTATTTCAAGTTCTGTAATATCGTTTTTGTTAAACATAAAAAATTCCTCTTCAAATAAAATCAGTTACTTAATTATACAATAACTTTGTAAAGTTTTCAATAGCATTGATTTTTAAGGACTTTTATGGTATAATTCGTTATACGATTTTTATGGAGGAAACTTATGAAAAAGATTTTATCTTTGATAACAGTTTTTATGATGTTATCGGTATTCACAGGTTGTAATAAAACAGAAGCACCTGTTATAACAAACGAAACAACGTCAGTCGAAACTGTTGCAACAACAGAAGAAACAACAGTTGTAACGACAACAATTGTCCCTGAAACCGTTGCAACTACTGAAGAAACAACAACTACCGAAACGACTACAACCGTTCCCGAAACAACTACAACAGAGGAGACGACAACCCCAGAAACAACCACAACTGTTCCCGAAACCACAACCACAGTAGCAACAACTGCGACTATTGCTACAACCACAACAGTTGCAACGACAACTACGCCACCACCCGCACCGGAAAGAATGACACCTGCTGAATATGTTGCGTATTGCGATGAAGTAGCAAGACTGATAAATGAATACAGAGTATCACATGGACTTCAGGAATGTAAATACAGCATTTATATAACAAATGCATCTCAAATTCGTGCAAATGAATTGCCTACATTATTTGCACATAAAAGACCAGATGGAACAAAATATGATACAGCACTCTATCAGGTAGGCATAGCCGATTCTCTTCGCTGGAATGGAGAAGTTCAGACAATGTGGAATCCTGGAAAAACAAAAGATACATATAGTCCGAGTTATACAGTAAACACACAACTTCTTGGTTCGCCCAACCACAAAGAGATTATTGATGATCCAAGATATAACTATATGGGTGTTGCTATTTGCGTCGGACCCGATAACAGCCATTATACCAATGTAATACTGGTCGAAACAAGAAGAGGGCTGACATATATTCCTTAAAAGATAAAAGCACCTTCGGGTGCTTTATTTTTTGAAATTTCCCCTTGACAAACTTTTTTTATGTGGTATAATGTAATCTTACCAAAAGAAAACGGGAGGTGAATTACCCTTGGCAACGCTTAAGACGATATCCGAAAACAGACAGGCAAGACACGAATATTTCGTACTTGACAGCTTTGAAGCGGGAATAGAACTTGTCGGAACAGAAGTAAAATCCATCAGAAATGGAGGAGTGAACTTAAAAGACAGTTGGTGTTCTATCGATAACGGCGAACTTTTTGTCAAAGGAATGCATATATCTCCTTATGAAAAGGGTAATATATTCAATAAAGATCCTTTCCGCGTAAGAAGACTTTTAATGCATAGAAAAGAAATCAACTCTCTTTTCGGTAAGGTAAAGCAGGAGGGACTTACCCTCATTCCTCTTTCTCTTTATTTCAAAGACTCAAGAGTGAAAATTCAGATAGGTCTTTGCAAGGGTAAAAAACTTCACGATAAGCGTGAAGATATCGCAAAACGCGATGCTAAGCGTGAAATTGAACGTTCCGTTAAAGAACGTCTCAGATAATCCACGGGGGCGTAAAGGTTTCGACGGGGATTTTGAAGTATGGCAAGCGAGCAGAGGGATCGGACCTCTATAAAACCGGTAATTGTGTTTAAATATAAACGCTAACAATAATTACGAACTCCAGGCTGCTTAACTTAAGCCTGCGTCTGCCCGATGAGTACCACGGCATCGGAACAGGCGTCGATTAGTGGTGAACATCTGTAAAGAGTGTCCTCGCTTTACAGAGGTATTGAGGACTACTGAGTCTTTCAGCCTGTCTTTTGGCGGTGAGATGAGGGAATTTCAAATAAAAGACTGCGCTCGGAGAAAACTGTATGGATAGGTTTTCGGACAGGAGTTCGATTCTCCTCGCCTCCACCACTGAAAAATAAAAGTCGCATTTTGCGGCTTTTTATTTTGTTTTTTTACATAGAGGTATAAAAATGGGAATAAAAGAAAAAATCAGTAAATTCAAAAACAATTATGTTATAAATCAAGTAAAGAACGCAAAAATCCCCGAATTTGATGAAAATGCGGATATAATAAGAAAACGAATGACTTTCAGCGGGAAAGTTCAGAATATCGGATTCAGACTTGAATTTTCAGAACTCGCAAAGCGTCTTGGATTAACGGGATTTTGCGAAAATCTTGAAAATGGCGATGTTTTTGCCGAAGTTCAGGGGAATGCTGAAAAGATTGAATTTCTCGTTTCTTTTATGGAGTCACTCAAAAGAATCAGAATAAAAAACAAAATAATAGAAGATATTGATGTGAATTCAGATGAAAAAGAATTTATGGTCAATAAATAAATCGGAGTAGGATATATGGCTAAAAAAGAAGAAAAAACCAATGTAATGCGAATTCTCGACGCTGCAAAGATAGAATATAAAAGTCATTCATATATAGATACAGGCGCTGTTTCGGGAACAGAAGTCGCAGACGCTTTGAATGAGGATTACGACAGCGTTTTCAAAACACTTGTAACCGTCGGGAAATCAGGCGAACATTATGTTTTTGCTATCCCTGTCGATAAAGAACTCGACCTTAAAAAAGCGGCGGTAGCGGCAGGTGAAAAAGCAGTTTCTATGGTTAAATCAAAGGAACTTTTATCCCTTACAGGCTACATTCACGGCGGTTGTTCACCAATAGGAATGAAAAAGTATTTCAAAACATTTTTTGATGAAACGGCAATGCTTTTCGACACGATTTTTTTCAGTGCAGGAAAGATAGGATATCAGGTTGAAATATCACCTTCAGATATAGATAAAATCATTCCGTTTGAATATAAGGATTTAACATAAAAATATACCACAGACTTTAGTTCTGTGGTTATTCTTTTTGTTCTGTGAAATCTGCGTGAAAAGTCTGAAAATTTACCCAATAAGTTTAAGTTATAAACGCCTTTTGATTACTGATTTGACGAATTTTTTTGAAGATATTTACATTATAAAATATAAGGAGTATAATGATATTTGTGATAATTTTTAAGGGAGGATTATAAAGATGATAAAAAAACTCTTTCCGTGCGTCGGAAAGTATCTTAAACAATCTATACTCGCACCTATAATGGTCATCTGTGAAGTTATCCTCGAAACTACAATACCTCTCGTGATGGTAGAGATAGTAGACAGAGGAATAAAACTCGGAAATATCAAATATGTCGCACAGATGGGCGCTATAATGATTTCTATGGCATTGTTTTCGCTTATGTTCGGTGCACTTTCAGGAAAATTTGCTGCAGAGGCTTCTATGGGCTTTGCGAAGAATGTCCGTAAAAAACTCTTTGATAAAGTTCAGGATTTTTCTTTTGCAAATGTTGATAAATTCAGCACAGCAAGCCTTATAACAAGACTTACAACCGATGTTACAAATACACAGATGTCTTATATGATGTTAATAAGAGTATTTGTAAGATCACCTTTTATGCTTGTTATTGCAACCTTTGAGGCTTTCAGAATAAACAGCAAACTCGCAATGACATTTATCGTTGCAATACCAATTCTCGCAACAGCACTTATCATCATCGCAAGATTTGCATTTCCTCTTTTTGAAAAAATGCTCAAAAAGTATGATGCACTCAATGCGAGCATTCAGGAAAACCTTATCGGAATAAGAGTTGTAAAAGCTTTTGTAAGAGAAGATCACGAAAGCCAGAAGTTCCGTGATGCATCAGAAAAACTCAGAGATATGCAGTATAAGGCGGAAAGTGTTATCATCTATTCAATGCCGTTTATGCAGCTTGTTATCTATGGTTGCACACTTGCAATCTACTGGTTCGGCGGAAATCTTATGGTGGCAGGCGAAATGCAGGACGGTGAGCTTTTAGGTTTTATCACCTACATTATGCAGATTTTAATGTCGCTTATGATGATGTCTATGATCTTCATAACACTCATTCTTTCGAGAGCGTCTGTTGAAAGAATAGTAGAAGTTTTCGATGAAGAAGTTGATGTTGCCGATAATGAAAATGGTCTTACATCAGTCTCAGATGGTTCTATTGAATTTAAAGATGTTAATTTCAGTTATTCAAAGGATAAAGAAAACCTTACTCTTGAAAATATAAATCTCAGCATAAAATCAGGCGAAACAATAGGAATTATCGGCGGAACAGGTTCTTCAAAAACAACTCTCGTTCAGCTTATTCCAAGACTTTACGATGTTTTATCAGGCGAAGTTTTGGTCGGCGGAAAGAATGTAAAGGAATATACTCTTGATGCACTCAGAAACTCTGTTGCTATGGTTTTACAGAAGAATGTTCTTTTCTCGGGAACAATAAAGGAAAATCTCAAATGGGGCGATACAAATGCTACTGATGAAGAGATTTACGAAGCCTGTAAAGCTGCTCAGGCGCACGATTTCATTATGTCATTCCCCGATGGATATGAAACCGATTTAGGACAGGGTGGTGTAAACGTTTCAGGCGGACAGAAACAGCGCCTTTGTATAGCAAGAGCACTTCTCAAAAAACCCGCAATCGTTATTCTTGACGATAGCACAAGCGCCGTCGATACAGCAACAGACAGTAAAATTCGTCAGGCGTTCAGAGAAAAACTCGCTGATACAACAACTATCATCATCGCCCAGAGAATTTCATCTGTTTCTGATGCGGACAGAATTATCGTTCTCGATGACGGGAAGATTGATGGAATAGGAACTCACGAGGAACTTCTTTCTTCAAATGCAATTTACAGAGAGGTATATGACTCTCAGCAGAAAGGAGCTGAATAATTATGGCAAAAAATATGAAAGCTCCCGATGCACCAAAGGATATAAAGAAAATCTTTTCCCGTATTTTTTCTTACTATAAGGAGTATAAACTTCTTGTTGTAATTGCGGTAATAACTGCCATATTCAGTTCAGCCGCTTCTATTGTGGGAACTCTTTTCCTCAAGGCACTTATAGACACCTATATAACACCCATTGTTGAGAAAGTTCCGGGTGCACCCACAATCGCAGATTTCGGGATAGCAGTTTTAGCAGTAGGCATTGTTTATATCATAGGTGCGGTTTCAACCTTTACCCTCAACAAGATAATGCTTTATATCTCAACAAGAATACTTGATAAGGTAAGAACAGAACTTTTCGTTAAACTTCAGAAACTTCCCATAAAGTTTTTTGATACTCATACTCACGGTGAACTTATGAGCCGTTTCACAAACGATGTCGATGCTCTCCGTGAAATGACAAGCAACAGTATTTCTCATATCTTCACAACAACTCTCAGCATTGTTTCTGTTTTTGTAACGATGATAGTTCTCAGCTGGCAGCTTACAATACTCGTTGTTCTTATGCTTGTTCTCGTTATGTTCCTTATCGGAAAAATCGGTGGAAGCAGCGGAAAATACTTTAAGAAACAGCAGGAAGAAATCGGTAAGGTAAACGGCTTCGTTGAAGAAATGATCGAGGGACAGAAAGTTGTAAAAGTCTTCTCTTATGAAGAAACAATCAAATCTGATTTTGATAAGATAAATTCCGAGCTTTGCAACGCTTCTACAAAAGCACATACATTCGCAAACATTCTTATGCCTATTATGGGTAACCTTGCCCACGCACACTATGCAATCACAGCGGTAGTCGGCGGAATTATGGCTATAAACGGCATTATTTCTCTCGGAACAGTTGCGACATTCGTTCAGCTTACAAAATCATTCTTTATGCCTATAACACAGATTTCACAGCAGTTCAACAGTATTCTCATAGCACTCGCGGGTGCCGAAAGAATATTCAATATCATAGATGAAGAACCCGAAACCGATGAAGGCTATGTAACTCTTGTCAATGCCGAAATTACTCCTGAAGGAGAGATTAAGGAAACCGAAAAGAGAACAGGAATCTGGGCATGGAAACATCCTCATAACGACGGAACACTTACCTATACAAGACTTACAGGTAATGTTGAATTCGATGATGTTTATTTCGGCTATGAAGAAAACAAAACAGTTCTTAACGGAATAAGCTTGTGGGCAAAGGACGGACAGAAGATAGCATTTGTAGGTTCCACAGGTGCGGGAAAAACTACAATAACAAACCTTATAAACAGATTTTATGATGTTCCCGACGGAAAGATAAGATACGACGGAATAAATATCAATAAAATCAAGAAGGCAGACCTTCGCCGTTCTCTTTCAATGGTACTTCAGGATACACACCTTTTCACAGGTACAGTTATGGAAAATATCCGTTACGGAAAGCTCGATGCTACCGATGAAGAATGTATAGCTGCTGCTAAACTTGCAAATGCACATTCTTTCATAAAGCATCTTCCTATGGGATATGACACACTCCTCACAGCTGATGGTGCAAACCTTTCACAAGGTCAGCGTCAGCTTATAGCGATAGCAAGAGCGGCAGTAGCCGACCCGCCTGTACTCATTCTTGACGAGGCAACAAGTTCTATCGACACAAGAACAGAAGCACTCATAGAAAAGGGAATGGATAGCCTTATGGAAGGCAGAACGGTTTTCGTTATCGCACACAGACTTTCGACGGTAAGAAACTCCCACGCAATAATGGTTCTCGAAAAGGGAAAAATTATTGAAAGAGGAAACCACGACGAGCTTATTGCCCAAAAAGGCAAGTATTATCAGCTTTATACAGGTATGTTTGAATTATCTTAAAAAATCGACCTTTTTGGCGTTATTTTGCCGAAAAGGTCATTTTTTTCGTTGACAAGTTTTTTTCAGTGTGATAAAATAGTAAAGGTCGGGTAAAATATACCTGATATATTATTAAGAATTTTCGGAGGTGAACGAAATGGACGCTGGTAACGGCGGAAAACCGGGACGAAGTAGCGGCGTATGCCGTAATTGTTTGATTTATCAGGCGTCTGTTTTGTGTGCCTGATTAAATAACTTTTATGACTGCGTCCGTAGCTTCCTCTCTTTCAGAAAAGAGTTTATATAAAAACTCTTTTACTTTGCAAAGGAGGAATGAATTATGGGGGATAATTACAAGGGTTTTTCTGTAACAATAGAAAAACTTCTCGAAGAAAAGAAATATGCCTCATTGCGTGATATTCTTACTACTATCAACCCCGCGGATATCGCTTTGATTTTCGCTGAAATTCCTGAAGAAAAATTACCTCTTCTTTTCAGACTTCTGCCTAAAGAACTTGCAGCAGAAGCGTTCGTTGAAATGGATGAAGATATGCAGGAACATCTCATCAAAGGTTTCAGTGATGCCGAACTCAAAGCCGTTGTCGATGAACTCTATGTCGATGACGCCGTTGATATCGTAGAAGAAATGCCCGCAAACGTTGTAAAAAGGCTTCTCAAACAAGCCGACCCCGAACTGCGCAAGATGATTAACGAAATCCTCAAATACCCCGAGGATAGCGCAGGAAGCATTATGACAACGGAATATCTTAGTTTAAGACCACAGATGACCGTTGAAGAGGCAATCAAACGCATAAGAAGAACATGCGTTGATAAAGAAACAATCTATACCTGTTATGTAACAGACCAGAACAGAACCCTTATCGGTATGCTTTCTCTTAAGGATCTTTTAGTTGCAGATGATGACGACATTGTTGAAAATATAATGGAAACAAACGTCATCTGCGTAGAAACACATACCGACCAGGAAGAAGTTGCCCAGTCGCTCAGTAAGTATAACTTTATGGCGCTTCCTGTTGTCGATAAGGAAACACGCCTTGTCGGTATCGTAACATTCGACGACGCTATCGACGTCATCGAAGAAGAAACAACCGAAGATATCGAAATGATGGCGGCTATCACACCTACCGATAAGCCGTATCTCAAAACATCTGTTTTCGAAATCTGGAAAAAGCGTATTCCCTGGCTTTTATTACTTATGATTTCAGCGACTTTCACAACGCTTATTATTTCATCATTTGAATCTGCTCTCGCAGCGCAACTTGTTCTTACATCATTTATTCCTATGATAATGGGAACGGGCGGTAACTCGGGAAGTCAGTCGTCAGTAACTATTATCCGTGGTCTTTCACTTGATGAAATAGAATTCAGTGATATTTTAAAGGTTATCTGGAAAGAAACAAGAGTAGCCATTCTTTGCGGACTTACTCTTGCTGTTGCAAACTTCTTCAAACTCATACTCTTTGAAGGGGTTGAAGTTAACATCTCGCTTACTATAAGCCTTACTCTTTTAATAACCGTTCTTGTAGCAAAAGTAATAGGCTCATCACTTCCTATGCTTGCTAAAAAGATAGGATTCGACCCTGCCGTTATGGCAAGTCCTCTTATCACAACAATGGTTGACGCGTTATCGCTTCTTGTTTACTTCACAACAGCGACAGCACTCTTGAATCTCTGAAATAAAACAGTATTGAAAAGGGTATTCCTTTTTCAATACTGTTTTTTCTTGAATTTAATTCTGAGTGTGGTATAATATAATTAAACGATTTTTAAGAAAAGGAGATTTTTATCATGAGAATAGCAGTAACATACGAAAACGGAGAGATTTTCCAGCATTTCGGGCATTCTTCACAGTTCAAAATCTATACCGAAGATAACGGAAAAATCATAGCTTCTGAAGTTATTGATACAAACGGAAGCGGTCACAGTGCGTTAGCAGGACTTCTTTCAGCTTTAGGAGTAAACGCTCTTATCTGCGGAGGAATAGGCGGGGGAGCACAGATGGCACTTGCAGGTGCTGGGATTTCCGTTTATGGCGGAGTTTCGGGTAATGCCGATAAAGCAGCAGAAGATTTTGCGGCAGGAAAGCTTATCTATAATCCCGATGCAAAATGTGATCATCACGATCACGGTGAAGGTCATAACTGCGGTGAACATAGTTGTGGAAACCATAGTTGTCATTAAGAACAAAAAAGCAGTACAGATTTTCTGTACTGCTTTTTATTTTGCTTTTATACAAGTGCAACTTCCTTGAGTGCTTCAGAAGCATTTGCGATAACTGTTTTTGTCTTTTCAAAAACCTGAGCCATTTTGGCATTATCGTTTTTACCGAGCATTTCTTTTGTCTGGTTTATTGCTTCCTTACCCATATTAAGCTGTGTTTCATAAAGGTTGTCAAAACGTTTGAGAGCTTTTTCTTCAAGAGTGTTGTAAGCAACCGAAAGATCCTTTACAGTGCTGTTTCTTATTTCGTCGAACTTTTCAAGTGTAACATCTATGATGTCCGAACGTTTCTTTGTTCTTAAAATAAGTTTAAATGAAGAAATTGTCGCTGAAGGGAATGCGTCTGAGCTTTTTCCTGTAACATTCTTTACAGACTTAGCAACCTGTTCGTTGACTTCTCTCATATACTCACTTACGCTACCGGCACCGCCTACAGCGCTTGTAGCAAGATGACCTATACCAAGCTTTTTAGCAAGATCTCTGCTCATTCTGTCGATAAGAGCGTCAGTTCTTGCCTGATGGGCTTCGATACATTTTCTGTATGCTTCGCCTACTTTATCCATAAGGTATGAATGGAAATGCGATTCAACATCTTCAGCAGTAACTTCATTTCTGCAAGCAACTATATCTTCTCTGAGTTTTGAGAAGAATTCGTACATCCAGCGCTCTGCTTCCTGCTTCATTTCGGCAATACCGAGTAAAAGTTTCGGACGGTTTGCCTCAATTGCAGCATTAAGGTTAGTACTTTCTTCGAGAAACCCAAGCATTAAAGCATCAAGCTTCTGCTTGTCAAGTGATGACATTTCTGCGATCATATCAACTCTTGCAGCGGTATCTTCAAGCATAATTTCCTGCATAGTAAGAACACGCTGAACTCTGAGATAATCCTTCTGAGTGATGATATCTCTTCTGAGTGAACGTTCAAACTTGAAGAATTCTGTTTCATAGTATTCCTGGAATCCTTTAAGGTCAGAACGGGGAGCGTCAGTTTTTCTCTTGAATTCGTCAACACCGCTTATTCCGTAAACAACCGCGTTAGGAACGATCTGCTGACAACAAAGAGCAACTCTTGTGAGAATCTTGTCGATATCTTCTCTTGTGTTGAGAGCGTCGATCATATTTACAAGAACATATATCTTTCCGAATTTCTGAGGAGCAACGTGTGTCGCAAGGAACATCTGTTCCGATTCAGAGAAGGGAAGAAGTGCTGATGCAACATAGATAACCGCGTCTGCATTGATGAGATAATCCTGAACCTGCTGGTCAAGGTCTGTGATATCAGAAAGACCGGGGGTGTCAACAATACGGATTTCCTTTAAGATTTCCGCATCATCTCTTACATCGATATATTCGATGGGTGAGGGGAGATTCTGCATAATAGTTTCAAGTCTTTCACGCAGAAGATCTTCCATACCGAGTTCCATTTTCTTTCCGTTTTTGAGAACGGCAGTAACAGATGGCTTTTCACCATATGAAATTGTATTTATTGTGAAAGTTTCGGGAGCGGCATTAACAGGAGCAAGCTGTTTGCCTAAAATCGCATTGATTATTGTACTCTTACCGCGCTTGAAATCCCCGAGAATAACGAGAGAGAAGGGTTCATTACGACGTTTTGCGATAACTCTGTCCCATTCCTTCATTCTTTCCGAGAATTCTTCTCCGAGCATTTCACAGAGTTCCTTATCGTTTATAAGGCTCTGATAACTGTTTTGAACGAACTCTATGCTTTTTAAAGCACTTTCGAGATTGAGTTCGGACTGACTTGTCATTTTTTCGTTATCCATATTACTCAACCCCCTTTGCACCTATGATGATATCACAACGAAGGTCTACCATCGGTTTGTTTACAACGTGTCTGTTTTCAGAACTTATATCGGTGCGGCAATTATAATAAATTTCGCAGTTGAGGAATTCGAGTGCACAATAAATTCTTCTGACAGCTCTTGTTGTTTCATCAGGAATAGAAAGTTCTCTTGCAGCAGTAAGTTTAACCGATTTGTTGTATTCTGAAACAATTTCATCGGGATTGAAACTTTCGCTGTTATCATAGTTCATAGATAACGAGATTTTCTTTTCCATAAGAGACTTAAGGATATAGGGGAATCTTTCGGGTTCATCAAGACATATCATAACAGCACGGTCGTTTGTTATATCCGAAAATTTTGCCCAGTCATTCATTATGTAGTTGAGCTGTTTCGGTATGCTTTCGATACGGGTAAAGTTCTTCTGCTTTTCCGTACCCTCAGCAAAACCGATGTAAGGTGCAACGAAATTATAGATACAATGATTATTGTGTGTTTTTGAAATGCCTGTTGCAAGAATGAACACAAGTTCTTCTTCACTGCACATTCCTACAAGAGTTTTTGTCATAACAATGCAGGGTTCAATACCATCGGCAAAAACCGCAACAAGTTCGGGTTTTTCGATTTTGGTATTTATCATTATAGCAGGAAGACGTGCTTTCAATCTTTCCGCACAGGTCTTTGCGATATCATATATTTTGGTATTATTCCAACCGTCAACGGTAACAGCACCATCAAAATATCTTTTCATAACAGATGGCATATCCGATGATGTTATTGATTTCACAAGCTTATTCCAGCCCGAAATATTGTTGAGTGACTGTCTTGAAAGACATTCGGTCTGAAAAGCGTAGTTTACACTTTCTGATGTTATCTTCGGTGTCAATGAATGAAGAATGAGATAGGACTGAAAGCTTGTGTCTATTTTAAGTAAGGGATTTCCAAATTCAATAGCTGAACTCATTGAGTCGGCCTCCTTAATTTAAATTTAATAGAACAAACTTAAACAGTCTGTGATTCTTCTGTCTGTGCTGTAGCAGGAGCTTCGCCTGTCTGATCTGCTTCTCCGTCAGCGATAACTTCTTCTTCAACCTTTGTGATAGTCTGATAGAGATTATAAGCTTCAGCGAGAAGAGAGCCGACATATTCAGCAACGCTTCTGAGCCAATCTCTTTCAGAGTCAGAAAGTTCCTTCTGTTCAGCCTTGAGCTGATTGAGGTTGTCGAGAGTCTTCTGTGTATCTTCGAGGATAACTTCTGTTTCTGTTTCGAGCTTTGATTTAAGACCTTCAAATGAGTTGAATACCTGCTGACGAACAGTTTCAGAGAAGTCAGAGTTGATTTTCATTTCCTTGAACTGCTTTCTTACAGTATTTTTGAAGTCTGCCTTATATTTGTCGATTCTTTCCTGAACAAGAAGCTTATCAACAGAGAACTTTCCTGAGAATGTTCCTGCGATACCAGCAATAGCGATTACGCAGAGCGTAACAGGACCTGCTGTTGCAATTCCTAAAGCACCTGCAAGATAGATAGCCGCAAAGAATGTAGCATAGAATCCTGCGAAACCTGTAACTCCTCCGAGGAGTGCGCCCTTGACGCCTGCTTCACGGAAACCTACGAATATACCCGCAGTACCGAAGTTGATGATAGAACCGATTGCAGAACCGATAACCCTGTTAGCAGATCTTTCGGGAACAGAGAACATTTCCTGAATTCTGTTGACTGATGCAAAGAATTCATCTTCGAATGACTGAAGTCTTTCGGCTTCGTCCGAAAGGGCAATGTTGATTTCGTTCTGAATCTGTTCACAGATAAGCTGTGCCTTGTTTTCAATGCTTTCACGTATCTTTTCTGTGAGTTTTGCATTGACAAGTTTCATTCTGTCGCGCTTGAGGTCTTCTGATGTCATCGGGAATTCATCAATAACCTGCATAGCTGTGTCTTCTATCTGAACCCAGTAATCATCAAGGATAGGCTGTAAGTCGGTGAATGCCTTGTTTGCGGCATCGTTGATTCTTACGAATTCTTCACGTTTCTTTGTTCTGATATCTTCGATTTCATCGATAGCAGCCTGATATTTTTCAAGGAACTCATCTGTTTCCATAAGAAGAGCATTTTCACGGAGAACAGTTGAGTTTACTACTTCTGAACCTGAACTGATAATCTTGTTTGCAAGCATCTGAAGAGTAATAGAACCTCTGTCTTTTGTAAGAAGTGATTCGAGTGTATGTTCGAATACAGGGAAATTACTTTCTTCAAGAAGCGCAGCGTCGTTTGTCTGCTTTGCAACAAGTGCTTTCTTAGCATAAACGCCGATAACCTTGGGAAGACCGATTTTGCGCTTATAAACCGCAAATTCCTTTGAGTCTTCGCCCATAACGGCTTTTGCCTTATCCATAACATACTGAGCGATACGCTTGCGTACAGTTTCGACGATTCTTTCTTCGTCTTCACGCGCAAAAGTACCGAAACAGTTAACCGCAAAGATGATTCTTCCAAGGTCACTTGTAAGCATCTTCTTTTCAAGGAATTCCTTTTCAAACTGTGAGAAAGGAGAGTTGGCACTGATTACGAATACGGCAGCGTCGATTTCGGGAAGAATGGATAATGTGACATTTGTCATCTGCTCATCGTCGTTAAGACCGGGAGTGTCGATGATGTCAACATTGTTCTTACAGAAATCCGTGTCGTAATAAACAGTTGCTTCCTTGATTGTTTCGGCTTTCTGTTCCGATTCATAAGAAAGCTTTGTAACATAGTTTGCAAGTTCCGAGATGTCAACGCTTTCTTTTTCACCATTTTTGTATTCGATTGTAACATATGGAGATTCGCTGTATGTAACTCTGTTAAGGGTTGCGGTTGCGGGGAGAACATCGGCAGGGAGAACTTCCTGTCCGAGCATAGCGTTGATGAGAGTTGATTTACCTCTCTTGAATTCGCCGACGATAGCAACTTCAAAATGTTCCTGTGCAACTTTTTCAATAGTTGCCGCGATGGATTTTGAGGTTCTTTCAAGCCCTAAAGAATCACAATACTGCATAAGAAGAGTAAGGCGCTCCTTGAGGGTGTCGACTGTTTCTTTAAATCCGGAATAACTTCCGTAATCAAAGGTCTGGTTCATAATAGCCTCCTAATTACTGAATGTAGATTTTTCGAGTTTTTTCGAAATAAGCATACATATATCAATATTATAACAAATTACTATAATAATGTCAATTAGAAATTTACTCTGTAGCATATTTTACAAATTTCTTTTGCCCGTTATGTTTGAAAAGCCAAATTTTTGATTTGAATTGTAAAATAATTATTAAATTGTTGACTTGATATTAAAATGAATGGTAAAATCAATGTGATATTGGGTAATTTGAACAAATGTTCTGAAAGGAGTGATATTGTGTGAGCAAGATTTCGGATTGTATCGATGAGATCGTCGGTAATGAAAATGACGAAAAAGATATCGAAGAAAGAAACAGAAAAGATATTATCTTCATAGTTTTCTGGTGTCTTATTTATCTTGCTATGCTTGCTATTCAGGTAATATTTGATATTCAGATTGTTCAGGCGGTTGTAGCACAACTTCAGATTGTTGTCTCCGTTGTTCTTACAGCAAGATATTATAAAATGGGTTATATCCTTTCGATAGCCTTGAATGCCTTGAGTATAGCCTGCGTTATTCTTAACGGTTTGGCTGTCGGCAATTTGCTTTTTGTAGGTATTATAATTCCGCTCGGAACAATAATTTCGGTTTCTTTCCTTTTCGGTATAATAAGAAAACTTCATAAAGCGATGAAAGAGTCCAGTGCTCAGCGTGAAGAACTTGTAAAGCTTGCCGAAGAAACAGAAGAGGCTTACGAAGAAGTAAGAAAAATGAATGAACAGCTTCTCGAAACATCGAGAGTTATTAAAGAAAATGAAGAACGTCTCAATCATATGGCGCTTTTCGATGCTTTGACAGAACTTCCGAACCGCAGAATGATCATAAACCGACTTGATTTCCATATCAGCTACTCTGCGAAAAAGGGAAAGAAATTTGCCGTTGTTTTTATTGACCTCGACAATTTCAAACGTATAAATGATACTTTAGGACACGACAAGGGCGATATGGTAATAAAGAAAATCGCTCAGCGTATAACCGCCGCTCTCGATACCGACGATATTTTAGGAAGACTGGGTGGTGACGAATTCGCGATACTTGTTCAGAGAGATGTTGATAACAACGAAATTCTCAGATATGTTGAAGAAATCAGAACAGCGATTTCCGAACCTATCATAATCAATAACGAAGAAGTAACAGTAAATGCAAGCTTCGGTGCTTCTGCTTATCCTAAGGACGGCAGTGACTCGACCGAACTTCTCAAATGTGCTGATATGGCACTTTATAAGGCCAAGGCAGACGGTAAGAACCGTCTTGAATTCTTCACACCCGAAATGAAGGAAGAAATTCAGCATAAGGTTGACTTTGAAGCAAGCCTTGTAGCAGGTCTTAATAAAGAAGAATTCCATCTTCTTTTCCAGCCTCAGCACGAACCCGACGGAAAGAAACTCCGTGGTTTCGAAGCACTCGTTCGTTGGCGTTCCGAAGAACTTGGTCTCGTAAGCCCTATGCAGTTTATCCCTATGGCTGAAGAAACAGGTCTTATCGTCGAACTCGGAACGTGGATTTTCAAAGAAGCCTGCCGTAAACTCAGAATGGCTATGGATACTTACGGCCTCGATAACCTCGTTCTTTCGGTAAATATTTCTACAATCCAGCTTATGCAACCCGATTTCTATAACATAGTCAAAGAAATTATGGAAGAAACGGGTGTTTACGGAAGAAACCTCGAAATCGAAATAACCGAATCTGTTTTCATAAAGTCGGTCGACAATGCGGTTGAAGTTCTCAATAAGATTAAAAAGCTTGGTATTTCAATAGCACTCGACGATTTCGGAACAGGCTATTCATCACTTCATTATCTCCGCTCACTTCCTATTGACACACTTAAAATCGATAAGTCATTTGTTGACGGAATAAACCGTGCCGAATCCGAAAAGGAAATAGTAGGCTCGATCATCTCTCTTGCACACAATATGAACCTCTTTGTTGTTGCTGAGGGAGTTGAAGTTGAAGAACAGCTCAACTACCTCCGTGACAGTGGATGTGACTGTGTTCAGGGTTACCTTTTAGGCAGACCTCTTGATGATAAACAGTTCAACGAAACTCTTAAAAATGCAGCTGAATATCTCAAGACAGCAGAGTCACCCGAATACAAATAACTTGTGAAAAATGCACAGTTTAATTTTGCAATCAGACCTCTATTTATACCCCTGAATTATTGACATATAATGTGTTGTGTGGTATAATTCTTAACTAGATTGCGACGCTTCAGTTTGATGGTATCACCGTCGGATTGAAGCGTTTTTATTTTTCTCTGAGGGGGAATTGATTGTGCAGACAAATGAAAAGAAACCTTCTGTAACAGAATACTTCGGCTGTAACGTTTTTAACGAAACAATAATGAGAGAACGACTTCCGAAAAACATTTACAAAGCACTCAGAAACACAAGAGAACTCGGTGTTGCTCTTGATACCGACGTTGCTGAAGTTATAGCAAATGCGATGAAAGACTGGGCTGTTGAAAAGGGAGCAACTCATTATACTCACTGGTTCCACCCAATGACAGGTATTACCGCCGAAAAACACGACTCTTTCATAGCACCGACAACCGACGGCAGAATTATTATGGAATTTTCGGGCAAAGAACTCATAAAGGGTGAACCCGACGCCTCATCATTTCCGTCAGGAGGCCTTCGTGCAACTTTCGAAGCGAGAGGATATACTGCGTGGGATCCTACATCAAATGTTTTTGTAAGAGATACAACTCTCTATATCCCTACAGCATTCTGTTCATATAGTGGTGAAGCACTTGACAAAAAAACTCCTCTTCTTCGCTCTATGGAAGTCATAAACGAACAGGCTATGAGAATTCTTCGCCTTTTCGGAGATACAACCGCAACAAGAGTTATAACAACAGTCGGTGCAGAACAAGAATATTTCCTCGTTGATAAAGCGGTTTATGATAAGCGTGAAGACCTTATCTTTGCGGGAAGAACTCTCTTCGGTGCTAAAGCCCCCAAGGGACAGGAAATGGACGATCACTATTTCGGCTCTCTCAAAGATAGAGTTTCTGAATATATGAAAGAGCTTGACTGCGAACTCTGGAAGCTTGGTATTCTTTCTAAGACAAGACATAACGAAGCCGCTCCTGCTCAGCACGAACTTGCACCTATCTACACAACTGCAAATATTGCCGCTGATCAGAATCAGCTTATTATGGATGTTATGAAGAAACTTGCCCGTAAACACGGACTTGTCTGCCTTCTCCACGAAAAGCCTTTCGCAGGCGTTAACGGAAGCGGTAAGCATAACAACTGGGCACTTGTTACAAATGACGGTCAGAATCTTCTCGAACCGGGTAAATCTCCCAGCAGCAATTTCAGATTTCTTACATTCCTCTGTGCTATCATAAAGGGCGTTGATGAATATGCTGATCTTCTTCGTATTTCCGTTGCAAGTGCAGGGAACGACCATCGTCTCGGTGCCGCTGAAGCACCTCCTGCGATAGTGTCTATTTTCCTCGGCGATGAACTTCAGAAAATTGTAGAAGCTCTCGAAAGTGGAAAACTTATCAAATCGAATAAGAAAAAAGAATTTGTTATAGGTGTTGAAGCACTTCCTAATTTCCCTAAGGATACAACCGACCGCAACAGAACATCTCCTTTTGCATTTACAGGTAATAAGTTTGAATTCCGTTCACTCGGCTCTGCGGACTCTATTTCCTGCTCAAATGTAATGCTCAATACAATCGTTGCTTACGAACTCTGTCAGTTTGCCGACAGACTTGAAAAAGCCGACGATTTCACAAAAGAACTCAACAAACTTCTTGCCGAAACTCTCAAAAAGCATAAGAGAGTTATCTTCAACGGAAATAACTATTCTGAAGAATGGGTTAAAGAGGCTGAAAAGAGAGGACTTAAAAATTATCCCACAACAGTTGATTGTCTTCCTCATTATGCTGACGATAAGAATATCGAGATGTTTGAAAAATTCAAGATATTCACAAAGTCCGAAGTTCAGTCGAGATATGAAATTCTTATTGAAAATTACAGTAAGCTTATAAAAATCGAAGCTCTTACAATGATAGATATGGCAAAGAAAGAAATTCTTCCCGCAGGGATAGAGTTTACAAAAACACTTTGCGATACCATTTCTTCTAAAAAAGAGATAGGGCTTTCGGGTGGTGCTGAAGAAAAACTCGCTTCGAGACTTTCTTATCTTACCGATAAACTTTTTGAAGAAATAGAAACTCTTGAAGAAAAAACAAATAAAGCAAGTGCCATATCCGATTCTTTAAAACTCGCTGAATTCTGTAGGGATGAAATTATTCCTTCGATGAATGAAATGCGTCTTTCGGCCGACGAAATGGAAACTATCGTTCCCGAAAAACTCTGGCCTTTCCCGACATACGGCGAACTTCTTTTCGGAGTACAGTAATATTTCAGAGAGTGTCTTTTTAAAGACACTCTTTTCCTTTATTCTCCGTTTGACTTTTCCTATAGTCTATGGTAAAATAAATAGTGTATTTATTGCTTTTTAAGGAGGGACTGCTATGCGCAGAAAAAATTTTTTAAAAACACTCTGCTGTTTTTCTGCAGTAGCTGTTTTCTTTGTGTCATCAGGACAGATGATAAATGCCGATGAAACTCTTGAAATCAACGTTTCTGTAGATACTTCTCTCGACAGAAAAGCAATAAGCAGATATATCTATGGAATAAATGATACAGCTGTGCTTTCGGGTGTAAAAGTTACCGCACTCAATCAGACAGGTAACGATTTTATGACATATAACTGGGAAAATAATTTTTCTAATGCTGGCGAAAGTTATCTCGCGGCAAATCGCGATATCATAGCCGACAGATACAATCGTAACAGTTCCGATCCTGCTGTTGCGGCAGATGGCCTTATAACAATGGCAAATAGAAATCATATTGATTTCAAAATAGCCTCTCTGCCGACGATAGGCTATGTTGCAGCCGACTCTTATGGTCCTCTTCTCAATTCAGAGGTTGCACCATCTGAAAGATGGGTGAAGACATATACTTCCAAACCTGAAGAATACTCACTTTTGCCCGATAAAAGTGATGACGCGGTTTATATCGATGAATACCTCAATTATGTCATAAACTACTACGGAAAATCTGCATT
>JAGAJQ010000137.1 GCA_017828955.1 Oscillospiraceae bacterium | reverse complement strand
ATTCAAAACGGTGGTTGTCCTTGATGTAATTACTGTCGACAGCACAGTTCCCTTTACTATCAGCACAACGGATGACATTCTGTTTACAGATTTCAATTCGTCAACTCTGACAGGCGTTTCCGGAAAGAGTACAAAGAGTATCGTATATTCAGGTGATTCAAATAATGCAAACTATAACATAAGCGGATTCGGAACTCTTGATATGGCGTCGGGCCCTGTGGTTGATGTTAATAAGGGTCTTACCGTAAAGAATGTACTTTATGCAAGCGAAGGAGTTCTGAATATTTTACCTGATGCCGAACTCAAACTTACAAATTTGAATCCTCAGAATGAAAATCTCATAATTCCTCTTACAATGGTTTATTATGATGGTGCGTCACCTGTAAAAATAACAGGCACTGTAAAGGGAGAAGTTATTCTTGAACATCAGAATAAATTCACAAGCGGTGAACAACTTCTTGTTGCTTCAAAGGCAGACCTTTCAAATTTCACTCTCAATGCAGACTCATTCCCCGATGAAAAGGAATATATCCTCACAAGAAAGAGCGGAAAGGTTTATATCAAGCCTGTCGTATTTGAAGTTTCAGACGGAACAACCGGTTATAAGTATGCCGAATGGTATGATTTTGCCGCTATGGTAAACGAAGAAAAAACACCCGAAACAGATTATTTTGTAAATGTTCTCGATGATTATAATGCAGGCGAATCTATTTCAATGCCAAGAGCGGGTTATTATTCTTCAATCAAACTTGTTTCTGCTGACGAAACACCCGATACATTTACATTCAGAAGCGGAATAAAGCAGACAGGCAACCTTATAATCGATAATATCAATCTTTGTTCTGTAAATGCAAAGGGAGTAGAAACTGCATACGCATTTACTGTTGGCAAATATTCTCTTACAGCGACAGATGTTGACTTCGGAAAGGTTTCGGCACTTACAGCCTCAGGTGATTCGGTTGTTTCACTCGAAAATTGTTACATAGACGGAAAACTCACAGTAGCCGATGCTGCACTTTCTGATGTTACGGTTACAGGCGCTGTAAAAGCAACAAAAACGCTTACTTTAAACGGAACTGCAACATTCGGAAATACAGTGAATGTTTACGGATTTTCCGGTGAGGGAAGCGTCGTACTCACAAACGGCAAACTTCTTACTGTCGGCAAGGGCGGAAGTGGAGAAGATACAATCACAATAACTCTCAAGACTCCCATTACCGCAAAGACAAAAGTAGGAACAGTTCCTCTGGGATACTACAACGATAATTTCGTCGGCGAAAATGTTGACATCGTCGTTGAAGGAACTACAATCTATGCATATCCCAAAGCATAAAACAAGTATCATCTGAAACAAAAAAGACTATCGTAATTTCTTACGATAGTCTTTTGTTTTATATCAAAAAGTTATTCTCCGTCAAAAAGAGGAGTTGAGAAATATCTTTCAGCGGTATCGGGAAGAACTGTTACAACTGTTTTTCCCTTACCGAGTTTTTTAGCGAGTTTCTTTGCAGCGGCAACGTTTGTCCCCGCTGAAATGCCACACATTATTCCTTCGAGTCTTGCAAGGTCTTTAGCGGTTTCGATAGCTTCTTCATCGGTTACTATATAAACCTCACTGTAAATATTCTGATTTAAGTTTTCAGGGATGATTCCATCGCCTATTCCCATCTGAAGATGAGTTCCTATTGTTCCGCCTGCGAGAATAGCGGCGTT
>JAGAJQ010000136.1 GCA_017828955.1 Oscillospiraceae bacterium | reverse complement strand
TAACGCCGAGGATAAGCATATGTTCAGCCATCCAGCCTTCCTTCCAACCCTGGTATGATGCAATACGGAGAGCGAAACATTTCTTTCCGAGAAGAACGTTTCCACCGTAAGCAGAGTTTATAGACCAGATTGCGTTATCTTCAGGGAAGTGAACGATGTATCTGTTTTCGGGGTCAACGTTAGCCTTTGAGTGAAGTCCTCTTACGAAGTCGTTTGATGTTTCACCGAGGTTTTCAAAAGCGTCCTTACCCATTCTTGTCATAATATCCATATTGAGAACAACATAGATTGAGTCAGTAACTTCAACGCCTACTTTAGCGAGAGGTGAACCGATAGGACCCATTGAGTAAGGGATAACATACATTGTTCTGCCCTTCATAGCGCCGTCATACATAGGTGTGAGCTTTGCATACATTTCCTGGGGGTCGCACCAGTTGTTTGTAGGGCCTGCGTCTTCCTTATTCTTGCAGCAGATGAATGTTCTGTCTTCAACACGGGCAACGTCGTTGGGCTGTGTTCTGTGGTAGATACAGCCGGGAAGTTTTTCCTGGTTGAGTTCGATCATTTCTCCTGTTGAAATTGCTTCTTTACGAAGAGCGAGAAGCTGTTCGTCTGAACCGTCAATCCATACTACATTATCGGGCTTTGTGAGAGCTATCATCTCATCAACCCATTTGAGCACATTGGGGTTTTTTGTAAGAGCCATTGGTGTATTCCTCCTTGATTTTAAATCCGAAAATATTTTCGGTAATTTACTTGTATTTCAGGGAATATACTATATTCCCCTATTTTACATTATACAATATTTGTTATAATTTAGTCAATAGGTTTGAAAATATTTAACTCTTTATTAAAAAACAAAGGGACAGAACTTTTTTCTGCCCCTCTGATATGAATTTTATCTCATACCGATAACTGTGAATATCGTCATTCCTATTACCATAAGCATAAGAATGATTGTTGCGGGATTGATAAAGTATGCCGCAAAAGCCTCTCCCTTTGTGAGACCATTGTTTTCTTCGGCGGCACCTGTTATGCGGAATGCATTTTTACCACGCTTTGCAAGTCTTATGATAAGAAGGATTATAGCCGCGAACATAATTCCATAGATGCTGAATGAGATAATTGCTATCGGAATAAATGTTCCTAAGTTTTCCATTGCATAGGCTGTATCCCCTTCTGCTATTCTGTTGATATCGAGATTTCCCATTAAAGCATACTGTAAAGCGCCGAATGAGTTATTGAACATATGTCCGAGTATCGCAGGAATTATCGAACGTGATTCGAGCGAGATATATGCAAAGAAGAAGCCCCACACCATAGCCGCGGGTATCTGCGGAATGTTCATATGATAGAGTCCGAAAAGAACCGCTGTTACTGTTATAGCGAAAACTCTTCCGTGAGGCACGAGAGGTGTGAAGAATGACGCTCTGAAAAAGAGTTCTTCAAGAATCGGTGCGCCGACTGCTATTGCAAGAGTCATAACGATTGTGCTTAAAATATTTCTTTCAGAAACGAATGAGACTGTTCCGATTTCAAAACCTGTCGTCATTGTAACGAGTGTCATAAGAAGATTTGTGACAACGCTTACAAGCTGTCCCATACCTGTTGCTATGATGATTAGCGAGAAGATTTCAGATTTTTTCATCTGCGGTTTTCCGAAATGAGCCTTTAAGTTTACCTTCATAATCTTACAGTAAACGAGAAGCCCGATTATCATAATGATATCCTGAACAACGAGTGAAAAGCTCATATCATCAAGGACATTTGCTGTGAAATCAGCATAAGCATCCCCCATAACTGCCATTACGCCGAGAAAAATTGCATTTGTAAGAACAATAATTGCGATGACTGTAAGTGATGTTGCTGTTGAGATTTTGAAAATCTGTTTTTTTGCAGCTTTCTTAATCTGTTCCATTGTTTATTTCCTCCTTTGATTATGTAATTTTCGTTACCCCAAACGAAATCAC
>JAGAJQ010000135.1 GCA_017828955.1 Oscillospiraceae bacterium | reverse complement strand
AGAAATGGGATATGAGCTTAATCGTGAATATTGGAATAAAGGTGTTATGAGCGAATCTTTGAAAATGATAATGGATTTTATTTTTAAAGAAACAGACATAAACAGAATAGAAGCTTATGTTGAGCCGATGAATACTGCATCTTTAAAACTTCTTGAAAGCCTTGGGTTTACCAAAGAAGGATTACTCCGTCAATATGAATTATGCAGAGGTCAGTTGATTGATATTACTATATGGGGACTTTTAAGAAGTGATCTTAAATAAAAGCAAAAACCTGAGAATAGTTCTTCTCAGGTTTTTATTTTTAAAGAATAAAACAGATAAGTCCGCTACAGCCTTCATTTATAATACGTTCGAGAGTTTCCTGAAGTTTGAGTCTTGCTTCAACAGGCATATGATGAAGTTTTGTGTGAAGTCCTTCATTGACAAGATCATCAAGAGATTTTCCGAAAATATTGCTTTCCCATATTTTATGGGGCGCGTCTTCAAACTCTTTGAGAAGATACATAACAAGTTCTTCGGATTGCTTTTCGCTTCCGACTATTGGAGCAACTTCGGTATTTATTGTTGCTTTCATAATATGGAAACTCGGTGCGCTTGCTTTTAATCTTACGCCGTATCTTCCGCCTTGTTTCATAATTTCGGGTTCTTCTAAGGACATTTCTTCAATAGACGGCATAACTATTCCGTAACCCGTAGCCTCTGCCTCTTTGAGCGCACTTTCTATCTTCATATACTCTTCTTTGATTTTTGTAAGTTCTTTTAATATAGGAAGAAGATCGCTTTCGGATTTCATATCTATTCCCGTTTCTTCGCTGATAATTTCATAGAAAAGTGAATCGCATAGATTTACTGATATTACAGAACTTCCTGTTCCAAGGTCTGTGCTACTTACTGAAGCAGACGAAATATGGGGACACTCTTTGATTTTTTCAACGGCAGACTGTATATCCCTGAGTGTCTGGACAGATGAAACGGATTCTCTTATCGCTGTAAAGATTTCGTCTTTGAGCCAGTTCCCTTTTTTAAGAGATGTTATCCATTTGGGGCAGGATATATTTATTTCTTTTACAGGGAAAGAAAACAAGACTTCTTTCATTATGTTCTTGATATCATCTTCGGATAATTCAAGGCAATTCACCGCAACAACAGGGGTTTCGTATTTTTCGGATAACTGTTCTGTGAGTTCTCTTGTTTGTCTTGAATAAGGGTCGGCACTGTTCATAACGATTACAAAAGGTTTATTTATGGATTTGAGTTCAGAAATAACCCTTTCTTCACATTCCTCATATTCATCACGAGGAATATCCGAAATACTTCCGTCGGTTGTAATAACTATGCCTATTGTTGAATGTTCGCTTATAACTTTCTGAGTTCCGACTTCGGCTGCCATATTGAACGGAACTTCTTCTTCGAACCAAGGGGTCATAACCATTCGGGGCATTTCGTTTTCAATATATCCGAGGCTGCTGGGAACTATATACCCTACACAATCTATCATACGTACATTGAAATGTGCGCCATTTTCGAGATTTACTTCAACAGCCTCTTCGGGAATGAATTTAGGCTCAGTTGTCATTATGGTCTTCCCCGCCGCCGACTGAGGAAGTTCATCGATAGCCCGTTCTTTTCTGTATGTACTGTCAATATTCGGGATAACTAGAGTTTCCATAAACTTTTT
>JAGAJQ010000134.1 GCA_017828955.1 Oscillospiraceae bacterium | reverse complement strand
TTCGCCATAGTTTCGGGAAAAGTCAGAAGACCTATCCTTGTCGCAAGCTTTTCGCTTATAATCGGCGGGGGAATAGGAAATCTCATCGACCGTATTTTCCGTGGTTTCGTTGTTGACTATTTCGAGGTAAGACTTTTTGATTTCGCTGTCTTTAACTTTGCCGATTGTTGTGTAATAATAGGTGCGGTTATGTTCCTTCTTGTTTATATTTTCTTTGATAAATCCAAGAAAGAACAGCGCGCAAGGGAAGAAAAAACAGATGAATGAGTTTGTTATTCCGATAGAAAATAAAGGCGACAGACTTGATAAGTTCATCTCATCAAACGATGATTTTGACCTTACCAGAACAGCCGTTCAGAACCTCATTACCGAGGGAATGATAACTGTAAACGGAAAGAAAATCGCTAAAAACTATGTTATTTCAGGCGGAGAGACAGTTTCAGTCGAAATTCCCGAACCCGTAGTTTTAGATGTCCTTCCCGAGAATATCCCCATTGATATAGTTTTCGAAGACGATCATCTTTTAGTCGTAAATAAACCTAAGGGAATGGTAGTTCATCCCGCCTCAGGAAATTACAATGGAACTCTCGTCAACGCCCTTATGTATCATTGTAAAGACAGATTATCCTCAATAAACGGCGTTATAAGACCGGGCATTGTCCATAGAATAGATAAAAACACAAGCGGGCTTTTAATCGTTGCAAAAACCGATGCCGCTCATTTAGGGCTTGCCGAACAAATAAAAGAACATTCCTTCACAAGAGAATATGAAACGATAATTGTCGGCAGAATGAAGGAATATAAGGGGACTATTGACGCCCCCATAGGCAGACACCATATCGACAGAAAAAAGATGTGCGTAACGGATAGAAATTCTAAAAATGCCGTAACACACTATGAAGTTTTAGAAGAATTCCGCGAACATTCATATCTTAAACTCCGCCTCGAAACAGGAAGAACTCATCAGATAAGAGTTCATCTTTCCTATGTGGGACACGCAGTTTTAGGCGATGATGTTTACGGAAAACCCGTTAAAGACTACGAAGGTCAGTGCCTTCACGCGAGAAAAATCGGGTTTGTTCATCCCGTAACAAACGAGTATCTTGAATTTTCAAGCGACCTGCCCGATTATTTCGAAGAACAACTCAGAAAATTAAGAATGAGAGGTTAATATCTTGAAATTCTCAGATTATATCCTTGTAACCGACCTCGATGATACTCTCCTCACAAGAGATAAAAGAATAACCGATGAGGACCTTAAAGCAATAAACTATTTCGTTTCCGAGGGTGGTTCATTTACAGTAGCAACAGGCAGAGTTTATACCTCTGCAAAACCCTATACTTCGCTTCTTCCCATAAATCTTCCTATGGTGCTTTATAACGGCGCGGTAATTTTTGATGAACCCGCAGGCAAAACCTTATGGAAAGAACTTATCTGCAAAGAAGCAGTAGGCTATATGAACACTCTTCTCGATAAATTCCCACATCTCGGATGTGAAATTGTCTGTGAAAACGAAATTTTCATAAGAAGAGATTCTCCTACACTCGATGAAAAGATAAGGCTTGAAAATATTCCTTTCGGATATTGCGATGAAACCAATATCCCCGAAGAAATCATAAAAATCCTTCTTGTAGGTAATACAGATGAAATCGCCGTAGCATTGGAAGAAATAAGAAAAATGACCTTCCCTGGCGTTGAATTTCTTCTTTCAGCACCCTACTATCTTGAAATGTTACCGACAGGCGCATCAAAGTGGGTGGGGATAAAAAATATGACAGATCTTTTAGGTATCAGCAACAAAACTCTTGTCTGTGCAGGGGATTTTGATAACGATATCGAAATGATAAAGAATGCCGATATAGGCGCGTCGGTACCCAACGCACCCGACAGAGTAAAGGCTTATGCGGATGTTGTGCTTTCAAAGACATCAAACGAAGGTGCAATCGCCGAACTTATAGAATACATCTCAAAGCAACAGGAGGATAAAGCTAATGGATGAAATGATTAAAAAACAACTCGCCATAACTGCCTGCAAAGTAAGAATGGGCATTATTGAGGGCGTTTACAACGCAAAATCGGGACATCCCGGCGGTTCACTCTCAATCGCTGATCTTTTAACATATCTTTATTCCGTAAAGATGAATGTTGATCCTAAAAATCCTAAAATGCCGGAAAGAGACAGACTTGTTCTCTCTAAGGGACATACAGCCCCTGCTCTTTATTCAGTTCTCGCAGAAAAAGGATTTTTTTCAAAAGAAGAACTCAAATCACTTCGTCATATAGGTGCAATGCTTCAGGGTCACCCCGATATGAAGGGAACACCCGGTGTAGATATGTCAACAGGTTCTTTGGGACAGGGCATTTCAGCCGCTTGCGGTATGGCACTTTCAGCAAAGCTTTCGGGCGATGCGTATAAGGTTTACGCTGTTCTCGGTGACGGTGAAACAGAAGAAGGTCAGGTGTGGGAGGCGGCTATGTTCGCAGCACACAATAAGCTTGACAACCTCGTTGCAATAGTTGACTTCAACGGTCTTCAGATTGACGGTCCTATCACAGAAGTATGTTCTCCCGTTCCTTTCCCCGAAAAGTTTGAGGCTTTCGGCTGGCACGTAATCACTATGGACGCTCACGATTTCGACGATATTGAAAGAGCATTTGATGAAGCCGAAAAGATTTCAGGCAAACCCGTTGCTATTATCCAGAAGAGTGTTAAGGGTAAAGGCGTTTCGTTTATGGAAAATCAGGTTTCGTGGCACGGTGCTGCTCCTAACGAAGAACAGTATAATCAGGCTATGAACGAACTCAATGCAAAACTTTCAGAACTGGAGGGCAACTAAAATGGCTGATATGGTAAAAATCGCAACAAGAGACAGTTACGGTAACGCTCTCGCTGAACTCGGTGAAAAGCTCGATAACCTCGTTGTTCTCGACGCTGACCTTGCGGCAGCAACAAAGACAGGTATATTCAAGAAGAAATTCCCCGAAAAGTTTATAGATTGCGGTATCGCAGAAAGCAATATGATAGGCGTTGCAGCAGGTCTTGCTTCAACAGGAAAAGTAGTTTTCGCATCATCATTTGCTATGTTCGCCGCAGGAAGAGCATTCGAACAGATAAGAAACTCAATAGGTTATCCTCATATTCCAGTTAAAATCGGTGCAACACACGCAGGTATCTCAGTAGGTGAAGACGGTGCTACACATCAGTGTAACGAAGATATCGCACTTATGAGAACAATTCCCGGAATGACAATTATAAACCCCGCCGATGATGTCGAAGCAAAGGCAGCAGTTTTTGCAGCAGCAGAACACGACGGCCCCGTATATCTTCGTTTCGGAAGACTTGCAACACCCGTTTTCAACAACCCCGAAACATATAAGTTCGAACTCGGAAAAGGCGTTCAGCTTAAAGAGGGTAATGATATCACAATCGTAGCAACAGGTCTTATGGTTTATGAAGCTATTGTTGCCGCAGAGGAACTTGCAAAAGACGGAATAAACGCAAGAGTAATCAATATCCACACAATAAAGCCTATCGATAAGGATATTATCATCAAGGCCGCAAAGGAAACAGGAAAGATAGTTACAGTTGAAGAACATAGCGTAATCGGCGGACTCGGAAGTGCCGTTTCAGATGTTGTAACAGAAAGCTGTCCCGTTCCCGTAATCAAGATCGGCGTTAACGACAGATTTGGTTATTCAGGCCCCGCAGTAAAACTTCTTAAAGAATTTGGACTTTGTTCAGAAAACATCATAGAAACAGTAAAATCATCACTTAAATAACTAAAATTCAAAGGCATTTTCGTTACAGAAAATGCCTTTATTTTTTGCTTTTTCGTTGAAATTTACTTTCTGTTGTGCTATTATTAAAGTGTGTAACCATTTTTACAATCAGAGGTGATATGATGAAGACCAAATCAGGTGGAATTTTTAAAAATATAATAATAATTCTGCTTTGCATAATGATAAATATAGTAGGAAAATCCTTTGCGACCCATTTCAGTCTTCCTTTGTGGCTTGATACAATAGGAACCTGTATTGCCGCTTACTTTACAGGTGTATGGGGAGCGGTTATAACAGCAGTCGGCGGAATTGCCGTTTATGGAATCTTCTTTGAAAGCACCTGGTATTACTACATAATAACAACAATAGTTCTCGCACTCTTCTATGCTTTCTGCGTTAAAAAAGACAGATTTGAGAACTTTAAAAAAATTATGCTTTCAGGATATTGGGCGGGCGTTATTTCTATAATAGTTTCTGTTCCTGTAAATATGCTTGCAAACGGCGGTAAAAGTGGAAACTACTGGGGCGGAATATTTTTCGATATGCTTATGTATAAAGAAACTCCGGTATTATTCTGTTCGGTATGCGATCAGCTTGTAATAGACTGTATCGATAAGATGATTTCTGTTGCGATAGCTTATCTTGTAATCATTCTTTCAAAGAAAATCTCATTCAAAAAATCCATAACAATTTCAAAGACATTTTCTTTCTTTATCGCATTTTTTGTTTCTTTGACAGTTGTTCTTTCGATACCTATCGATACATTTGCCGAAAGCGGAAAAGAAAATTTCGTAGCAACTGTTTATGACAATAAGACAGGTCTTGTTTCTTCCGAAGCGAACGCAATAGCCGAAACAGATGACGGCTATATCTGGATAGGAAGTTACGCAGGTCTTACAAGGTTTGACGGTAAGAATTTTGAATTCATAACCGAAGGCGGAATTACAAGTGTAACCGCACTTTTCACAGACAGCGAGGGAAGACTTCTTATCGGAACAAACGATAACGGAATAGCGATTTATGAAAACGGAAAGTTTACTTTCCTTTCTGTAAACGACGGACTTTCCGCAAACTCTGTCCGTTGTTTTACAGAGGCTGATGATGGTTCAATCTATGTTGGAACAACCGATCGTATCTCAAAAATGTCCCCCGACGGTGAAATAACCGTTCTCGAATCTTCCGTAACCTATGTAAACTCAATGGTTTATGATAACGGAAGACTTATATGTGTAAATATATATGGCGAACTTGTTGTCATAGAAAATGATAAAGATGAAAAAACATATATTCCGGATATTGAAAATGCCGATTTTACTTGTGTTGATAAAAACGGCGATGATATCTTTGTCGGAACATCAACAGATACATTTGAAAAAATAAGCGTAACAGAAAAAGGCTTTTTTGTTGTAGACAGAAAATCCGATTCCGAACTTGTTTCTGTAAGTGAAATCCATAAAGACAGTAAAGGCAGAATATGGATCTCGTCAGACAGCGGAATAGGCTATGTAAAGGGAAAAACACTATATAAACTTTCGTATGATAATTTTGACAGTTCGATAGAAGGCATTCTTGAAGATTATCAGGGCAATATCTGGATCGCATCGTCGAGATACGGCGTTATGAAACTTTCAGAAAGCCATTTTGAAAATCTTTTCGAAAACAATGATATAATAGGCTCTGTAACAAATGCAATATGCTATCATAACGGACTTTATTACTGCGGAACAGACGACGGGCTTGTTATTATAGATAATTTCTCTAAAACAAGAATAGAAAACGAACTTACAGAACTTCTTTCGGGTGCAAGAATAAGATGTATTTCAAAGGATTCAAAGGATAATCTCTGGTTTTCTACATACAGCGATTTAGGGCTTGTAAAATACTCTGTTAACGGTGATATAAAAACATTTACAACCGCAGACGGAACAACATCGGATCGTTTCCGTTGTTTCACAGAACTTTCTGACGGAACTCTCGTTTTCGGAACAAACAGCGGTATCAACTTTATCAAGAATGATAAAGTAATAAAAACTCTTACCGATAAAGACGGTCTTATGAATCAGCAGATTTTATGCCTTCTTACAGACGAAAACGGTGTTATTTATGCTTCAAGCGACGGCGACGGAATATATGTCATAAAAGATAAAGAAATCGTTGATAATATCTCTCTTGATGACGGCCTTACATCAGGTGTAGTTTTAAGAATGATCCCATATAATGAGGAATATTTCGTTGTAACAAGTAATTCTCTTTGTTACCTTGAAAACGGCAAAGCAAGAACACTTTCAAATTTCCCTTATTATAATAACTATGATGTCAAGATAATCGGAGAAAAAGCTTGTATTCTTTCGAGTGCAGGTATATATCTTGTTGACATTGAAGAACTTCTTTCAGGGGAAGAACTCAATTATAAACTCTATAATTATCACGACGGCCTTTCCGATGCACTCACAGCAAACTCCTGGAACTATATTGATAAATCAGGTAAGCTTTATTTCTGCACAAATGGCGGAGTGGATTATTTCGAACCGACAAAAATATATAACGATACCGCAACATATCGTTACGGTCTTTCGTCCGTAAGGGCAGACGGCGAAGATATCGCAATATCAGATGATATAATAAATATTCCTGCCGATAGCAGATTTGTTTCTCTCGAAGCGTCTGTAAGAAACTATCTTGCTTCAAACCCCAAAATGAGATTTTTTATAAAGGAACTCAATTCAACTCCTTCCGTTTATGATTATAAAAATCTTGAATCTATTCAGATTACAAATCTCGATGAGGGTAAATACACAGTCTGCATACAGATATTAAGCGATGATGATGAAGTGTTAAGTGAGAGAAATTATAGCCTTATCAAAAAACCTCATTCGTGGGAAACTCCTTTGTATAAGTTCTATTTAAGAGTGATTACTATATGGATCATTGTCGCAACATTGTGGATGATAATCACAACAGGAACAACACTTAGCAGTGATAAGAAAATGGAAAAGATGAGATATCAGGCGAAGAGTGAATTCCTTGCCAATATGTCTCACGAATTCAGAACTCCTGTAAACACCATTCTCGGTATGAACGAAATGATAATGCAGGATACCGAAAACGAAAATGTTCTTGAATATTCCGATAACATCAAAACAGCAGGCGCACGCCTTATGACAATGATAAACGATGTTCTCGATTATTCAACAATAGAATCGGGCAAACTCGAACTCACAACCGAGAAATACGACCTCGAAAATCTTCTTCGTGATGAGGTTGCCGTGTTGAAATATACAGCAGGAAAGAAAAATCTCGAAACAGTTGTTGTTATCGACGATAACCTTCCGATAGAGGTTGAGGGCGATTATCACAGAGTAAAACAGATAATGGATAATCTCGTTTCAAACGCAGTTAAATATACCGATGAGGGACAGATAACATTCT
>JAGAJQ010000133.1 GCA_017828955.1 Oscillospiraceae bacterium | reverse complement strand
TTGACGGAGTAGTTGTTCACGATAAAGAAAGTGTTATAAAAGAACTCGAAAACGCTTCTCATAACGATGAAATTGCTGTTGTTCTTCTCACAAATAAGATTGTTGAAATGGCTTATGATTATGTTTACGAATTTAAACTTAATCGTAAAAAACCTTTGATTGTCGAAATACCCGATCGTCACGCTACATCTGATATAACGAATTCTATATCGAAATATCTGAAGGAATCTATCGGTATCAGTATTTAGGAGGAATATTATGTCAAAGGAAATGGCGGTTGATTATTCTTCCGCAAATGTAAAAAGAACAGAACTTTTCTTTGAAGCTGTAAACGCTCAGGTTGAGGCTGAAACGAACGCTATAATCAGAGACAGTGAAGAAGAAAAAAAGAAAATAGTCAAAAAAGCTAATGATACATTTACAAAAAGAGCTTATGATGACGTAAAGGACAATGCCAAAAAATCCAGCGGAAAATATGCTCTTGTTGCAAATAAGGCTGAATTCGAAGCACATAAGGAGATTTTAAGATACAGAAATTCTCTTGTTGATAAACTTTTTTCTGAAGTTGAAGAAAAATTATCTGATTTCAGAAAAACAGATGAATATAAAGTTTTTCTTGAAAAATCTCTTGAAAATGAAAAAAAATCAGACAATATGATAGTTTATCTTATGTCTGATGATATGAAATATAAAGATTTACTTGCTAAGATTGCTGATGCAGAATTTAAAGTTGATCCGTCGATAAAACTCGGCGGGATATCATTATGTTATCCCGATGAAGCCGTTATCGTTGATAAAACTTTTGATACACTTCTTGGCGATGAAAAAAGAATTTTTGCATCAAGCGGGATATTGATGCTTAATGACGAATAGAGGCGATATTCTTGCAAAACAGTGTATATTCTGTAAATGGTCCCGTTGTAAAAATAAAAGACACTAAAGACTTTGCTATGTTAGAAATGGTTTATGTCGGTGATAAAAAACTTATAGGTGAGGTTATCGGCATAAATGAAAAGTTTACAACAATTCAGGTTTATGAATCAACAACAGGTCTTAAACCAGGCGAACCAGTAGTAGGTTCGGGTTCTCCCATGAGTGCTACATTGGGACCTGGTATACTTTCAAATATTTTTGACGGGATAGAACGTCCTCTGAAAAAACTTCAGGAATCAAGCGGTGCTTTTATATCCGAAGGTTCATTTGTTGCAACACTTGATGAAGAAAGACAGTTTGACGTTACTTTAAAAGTTAAAGCAGGGGATATCGTCAAAGGCGGATATATATACGCTACCTGCCCCGAAACTCCTCTTATAGAACACAGATGTATGATTTCTCCTTATCTTTCAGGAAAAATCATATGGGTTGCAGAAAACGGTAAATACACAATAAATGATAAAATCGCGGAACTTGAAACAGAAGACGGAACTATAATTCCACTTACACTTTGTCAGAAATGGCCTATCCGTCAGGCAAGACCTGTAAAGGAACGTCTTTCTATAAACAAACTTCTTGTTACAGGACAAAGAGTTATAGATACAATAT
>JAGAJQ010000132.1 GCA_017828955.1 Oscillospiraceae bacterium | reverse complement strand
TTGTTAAAATAGGAGATTGGGCATTTGAATGGTGTGCTTATCTTGAGGAGATAAATATTCCCGATAGTGTAAAAACAATAGGAGAAGGAGCATTCAGTTGCTGTTCAAAAATCAAATCAATATATATTCCTGATGGAGTTACCAGTATTGAGATGTATACATTCAATTCGTGTGGAAATTTAAAAGAAATAAGAATTCCCGATAGTGTGCAGAATATAGGTGCAGGTGCTTTTGAAGCTTGTCGTGGCCTTGAAGAAATACATATACCTAACGGGGTTACAGCAATATATTCTCATACATTTGTCGGCTGTACCAGCCTTAAAACTGTAACATTACCTGATACTCTTAAAGAGATTCATCCTGTAGGAACTGTTTTCGACGAGAATACAGTAATCGTATATAAGGGCAAGGCATATAGAATGTCTGACTACAAAGAAACGGCTGAGTTTGAAAGAAAAATTTTTTATGGAGGTTAGGAGCTTTAGTCAAAAAACAAAAACCTGACAGTTATCTGTCAGGTTTTTTTCTGTATTTTTTAGTGTATGGTATAAGTCGTTTTGAAATAAGCGATGCTATGATACAGATAACAACATCCAACGGGATAAAAATGAGAAATCCCGAAACGATAATTGTTTTAAAACTCAAATCGGCGTTATCTGTAAAGAGATTTAAAATTATCACATAATAAATCATTCCGACAAGATATATAAGAAAAACACCCATTACGGACGAAAGAAAAATCCTTTTAAAAGAGGGGTTTTCTTTTTTATGAACTAAATGCCCTACTATAAAAGAGCAAAGAACAAACCCTGTTATATACCCGAAAGACGGATTTAAAACATAATGAATTCCCCCACCCGATGAGAAAACAGGAAGTCCCAAGAGTCCCAAAATAATATATACTATAACACTCAGAGAGCCATAGTTTTTTCCGAGAAGAATTCCTGAAAGGATGACGAAAAATGTCTGCAAGGTTATCGGAACGGGAAATGCAGGGATTTTTATATACGCCCCTACTGCTATCAGTGCTGTAAAAAGCGCTGTAAGGCATAGCATTATGACTTTGTTCGTTTTACTCTTCATCAGAAAGTTCCTTTTTTTCTTATACTTATCTCGCCTGATAAGATAATTCCCTCGCTGTTATTATCGTATTCAACGATAAGTCGGCAATTTTCATCTATTCCCTTGAGTAATGCTGGGATAGTTCCTTTGGGAGAAATAATATTTATTTTCTCGCCTATCCACAAAAGTCTTTTCTTATAGTTTTCAAAATAAGAATTTTTTTCTATATTTTTATAATACTCTGAAAATTTTTCAAGAACACCTGCTATAATGCGGTTTTTAGTATCCTTTTTTCTTTCAGAGAAAATATATCCTGCAATATTTTTTATATCGTCAGGGAAATTATCCGAAGGGTTACAGACATTTATTCCGACACCTACAAAGGCGTATTTCAAAGAATTTGTTTTTGCATCAAAAGAAGATTCCGTAAGTATTCCACAAACCTTTTTATCAGAGATATAAATATCATTTACCCATTTGATATCGGTTTTTTCGCCCGAAATATCTTCTATTGTTTCAGCCACGGCAACTGACATAGCGGTTGTTATTTTAGTTGTATCCTCAGGAGAAATGGAAGGACGCAAAAGAACTGTCATATAAATTCCTGTATCGGATGGAGAGAAAAAAGTTCTACCGAGTCTCCCCTTTCCCATTGTCTGACTTTCAGAAATGACAACAGCCCATTCGGGTTCGCCATTTTCGGCAAATTCTTTCATTCTGATATTTGTCGAATCAATCAAGTCATAGATATGAAAAGAAAAAGGGATAGATTTATCTAAAATATACTCTCTTATTCCGTTTTCAGAAACAACATCTTTTTCGTTCATTACTTTATTTCTCCGAGTATTTTTTTACGATACATAAGTGCTGCTTGTTCGGTTTTGTTATCACCGAATTCGTAATAGACAACATCTTTGAGTTCATCAGGAAGATACTGTTGTTTTACATAATGATTGGGATAATCGTGTGGATAAAGGTAATGCTGACCTTTAACTGTGGCATCTTCACCGTCAAAATGCTTGTTCTGAAGATGACGGGGAAATTCACCTATAAGTCCCTTCTGAATATCATCAATAGCGGCATTTATTGCGTTATGTGCACTATTCGACTTCGGAGCGGTTGCAAGAAGGATAACCGCATCTGCTATGGGAAGTCTCGCCTCGGGGAGACCTAATTGTAAAGCCGAATCCACACAAGCCTTTACTATCGGTATTGCTAAAGGATAAGCAAGTCCTATATCTTCTGCGGCGATAACTAAAAGTCTTCGACAGATCGAGATAAGGTCGCCCGATTCTAAAAGTCTTGCAGCATAATGAATAGCCGCATTTTCATCGGATCCTCTTATTGATTTCTGCAAAGCAGACAAAAGATCATAATGAGTGTCGCCGTCTCTATCGTAACGCATATTACTACGTTGTGCAAGTTCTTTTGCAAGTGAAAACGGAACATAAACGCCATCAGGGGTTACATCCCCTGCGAGAACGCAGAATTCAACTGTATTTATTGACTTTCTGACATCTCCGCCACACGCTCTTGCGATATATTCACATACGCCGTCATCATAGGTTATCGTTGCGTTGACATCCTCTTCCATAAGTTTAAAAGCGCGCTTTACTGCAGGAACAACATCCTCTGCTGTAACAGGTTTGAATTCAAAAACTGTCGAACGGCTGACAATCGCATTATAAACATAAAAATAGGGATTTTCAGTTGTTGATGCGATAAGAGTTATCTGTCCGTTTTCTATGTATTCAAGAAGACTTTGCTGTTGTTTTTTATTAAGATACTGAATTTCGTCGAGATAAAGAAGAACTCCGTTTATGCCATCTATTGTATCGCAATCTGCGATTATTTCTTTTATGTCAGAAACAGACGCCAATGTTCCATTTAATTTATGAAGTTTGAGATTGGTATTTTCTGCGATAATTCGGGCAATAGTTGTTTTCCCTATACCCGAAGAACCATAGAAAATCATATTGGGAACTCTTCCGCTTTCTATGATTCTGCGAAGCGGTTTTCCTTCACCTATCAGATGTTTCTGACCTACTATTTCATCGAGATTTTTCGGTCTTATTCTGTCTGCAAGAGGAGTCTGCATAATTATCTCCTATCCAAAAAATTTTTCAAGCGCTTTATCAAGCGATTCACGCCAGAATTTCCAGTTATGTATACCTTCCCACATCTCAAAAGAATAAGGAATTTCAAGACTTTTAAGATGTCCTGCGTAGTCTTTGTTCATAGAAAGAAGAAAATCGTCATTACCACAAGAAAAATAGATTTCTGTTTTAAAGCCCGACTTTGAAAATTCTTCTGCTACATTATAAAGGTTATCATTATTCGAAAGACTTTGTTCATTTCCGAGAACGGATATTTTTTCTCTTTCGGTAAAGGTTACGTTATCGGTATCCTTCATAGCCGCCTTTACATCGCAGACTGTTGAAAATCCGCCGATTTTAGAGAATTTATCGGGATTTCTCATTCCGATTTTAAAAGCACCGTATCCACCCATAGAAAGTCCCATTATAGCGTTATCTTCTCTCTTTTCAGAAAATTTGAAAAGAGAAGAAACCATTTCGGGAAGTTCTTCGGAAATGAAAGTATAATAATCAAGACCAAAAGCCATATCTGTATAAAAACTGCGCTGAACTTCAGGCATAACAAACGCAACATTGTATTTATCTGAAAGTTCACGGAGATTGGCATTTTCAAGCCATGCAGCAGCGTTATCGCTCAACCCATGCAACAGATAGGCAACACGCGGAATGTTGCCGTTGGTATCGGTCAATTTTCCGCGTGGTGTAATAATATTCAGATTTGTATCCATTCCGAGCGATTTGGAATAGATTGTCCCGTTAAACGAAGCCATTATTCGTAAAGAGGGAACTTAGCGCAGATTTCGTTTACGCCTGCACGGATTTCGTCAGCCTTGTTTTCGAAATCTGTTGCACAGAGATAGATGTATTCTGCGATTTTTTCCATTTCTTCAACACCAAGACCTCTTGTTGTAACAGCTGGTGTTCCGATTCTGATACCGCTTGTTACGAAAGGCTTTTCGGGGTCGTTATGAATAGCGTTCTTGTTAACTGTAATGTATACTTCATCAAGACGATGTTCGAGTTCTTTACCTGTGATGTTGAAAGGACGAAGGTCAACAAGCATAAGATGGTTGTCTGTTCCACCTGAAACGAGGTTGAATCCTCTCTTGAGAAGACCATCTGCAAGTGCCTTTGCGTTTTCAACTACTCTCTTACCGTAATCCTTGAATTCGGGCTTGAGTGCTTCACCGAAGCATACTGCCTTACCTGCGATTGTATGCATAAGAGGACCACCCTGTGTTCCGGGGAAGATTGCAGAATTGATCTTCTTTGCAAGTTCTTCGCTGTTTGTAAGGATAAGACCGCCTCTGGGTCCACGAAGTGTCTTGTGAGTTGTTGTTGTAACGATATCAGCGTAAGGAACGGGTGACTGATGCTGACCTGCCGCAACAAGACCTGCGATATGAGCCATATCTACCATAAGATAAGCGCCTACTGATTTTGCAATCTGTGAAAGTCTTTCAAAATCAATAGCTCTGGGGTATGCAGATGCACCTGCTACTATGAGCTTGGGCTTATGTTCATCAGCAAGTTTCTGAACTGTATCGTAGTTGATCATTTCTGTTTCGTCATCAAGACCATAAGAAACGAAATTATAATACTTACCTGAAAGATTTACGGGTGAACCATGTGTAAGATGTCCACCGTCAGCAAGACTCATACCAAGAACTGTATCACCGGGCTGAAGAAGAGCAAAATAAACTGCTGTATTCGCCTGTGCACCTGAATGGGGCTGAACATTAGCAAATTTAGCACCAAAAAGCTTACAAGCTCTGTCGATAGCTATGCTTTCAACAACGTCAACACATTCGCATCCGCCGTAATATCTCTTGTTGGGGTAACCTTCTGCATACTTATTTGTGAGAACACTTCCCATAGCAGCCATAACTGCAGGAGAAACAAGGTTTTCACTCGCAATAAGTTCAAGGTTTCTCTTCTGACGAGCAAGTTCTGATTTCATTGCTTCGCCGACTTCTTTGTCGCATTCTGCAACAAAGCCGATTGTATCCATAATATTTTCGTACATTTAAAAATACCTCTTTCCTATAAAAATAATCACATATATTATACTATATTATTACAATAAAGTAAAGACTTTTTTGAAAAAGGACAAAAAATAAATCCCGATTTTAAAATCGGGATTTTTGGAGGCGCCACCCGGATTTGAACCGGGGATCAGGGTGTTGCAGACCCACGCCTTACCACTTGGCTATAGCGCCGAGAAAATGGAGCGGATTACGAGGCTCGAACTCGCTACCTCCACCTTGGCAAGGTGGCGCTCTACCAGATGAGCTAAATCCGCAAATGTTGGTGCCTCCGATCGGAATCGAACCAATGACACGGGGATTTTCAGTCCCCTGCTCTACCGACTGAGCTACAGAGGCATAATGGCGACCTGGATGGGACTCGAACCCACGACCTCCGCCGTGACAGGGCGGCGTTCTAACCAACTGAACTACCAGGCCACATCGCAAAACATCGTTAAACGACGATAATTATTATACCCCATAATTTAGATATTGTCAATAGGTTTTATTAAAAAATTTATCTATTCGACAAAGCAATCAATTCTTCGGAAGAAAAACTATATTTTTTATCGCAAAAATGACAACATACTTCTGTATTATCGTTTTCGGCAGCCATTTCTCTAAGGTCATCCCTGCCGATACTGATAAGCGCTCTTTCAACTCTTTCCTTACTACAATCACATTTATATTCAGCAGAGAAATCATCAAGAACATTAGGAGTAAGTCCATCAAGTACTTTTAAAGCCATTTCTTCGACAGTAACACCAGAAGAAAGCATTTCTGTTACAGAAGGTAACGATTTTATATTATTTTCGATAATATCTATTACTTTTTCATCAGCAAAAGGAAGAAGCTGAATAAGATACCCACCTGCTGCGGCAACAGTTAAATCGGGATTTACGAGAACACCGAGTCCGCAAACTGTAGGAATCTGTTCACTTATTGCAAAATAAGCGGCTATATCCTCTGCGATTTCACCCGACATAATAGGAATCTGTCCTGTATATGGTTCACGAAGTCCAAGGTCTTTTATAACTGTAAGTGTTCCTTCTGTTCCTACTGCACCCTTTACGTCAAGTTTTCCAAGATTATTGAGTGGGATTTCAACGATAGGATTTCCTACATAGGATTTTACATTACCAAGGCTGTCAGCAACAGCAATAAGTGTTCCGCAAGGACCATTACCGTTCATTCTTACCGTAACTGTATCATCTTTGTTTTTAAGCCCCATTCCGATAAGGCTTGCGGCAATAGAAAGTCTACCGAGTGCCGCTGTAACAACGGCGCTCGGCTTATGAATTCTCTCTATTTCGGATACTACATCCTTAGCATCAAATGCGGTTGCAACAACAGAAGCATCCGCTGATATAGTTCTGACTATTTTGCCCATTGTGAAACTATTTCACCTTTCTTGCAACAAATATTATTTTTTCGCTCTTTTTATCAGGCTCATCAAATGTATCATAATTATAATGGGCCTCAATTTTAAAACCGCTTTCTTCGAGAAGTCGGTCTATTTCTTCGGTTTTATAAGCATATTCAGAAAAACTTTCTTCATAACGGCAATAAACATCCCCGCGTTTTTCGAAGAAATCAAGTTCTATTAAAACTTCGTTTTTCTTTGTTTTATATGTATTCTGCCATACACAATAAACTTCATCCATATCATAGACGAAAGTATTATCCGAAAGGATATTCTTATGCTTATAGATGGTATTCATATCGAAGATAAAAAGACCATCGGGATTTGTGAATTCAGAAACACCTTTAAAAGTCTTTAAAATATCATCAAGAGACGAAAGATGATTAAGTGCGTCGAGTGCACATACAGTAACATCAAGGCCGCCGAAAAGTTTTAATTTTCTCATATCCTGATGAAGATACTGTATGGGAAGGTCGTTATCTATCTTCTTGTCAAGAGCGACAGTGAGCATTTCCTGAGAAATGTCAATTCCTAAACAATCATAACCGAGTTTACAGAAACATTCAGTCAGAGAGCCTGTCCCGCATCCTAAATCGAGAAGAACACCTTTTTTTCCGCCGAATTTATCGACGATTTTATCAAAGTATTTTGCCCTTGCCTTATAATCTATATTCACGGTTAAAAGATCATAATACTGGGCGAAACGAGAATAACTATTCATCATTATTTTCCTTATTTTTCATTCTGTCAAAAACTATGCTGTAACCATCGCAACCATAATCAAGTGAACGCTTTACGCGGCTGATCGTTGCTGTTGAAGCACCTGTTTCTGTAACAATTTTGCTATACACATGCTTTTCGGAAAGCATTTTCGCAACCTGAAGCCTCTGTGCCATAGCGCGAAGTTCCTGAATTGTGCATAAATCTTCAAAGAATTTATAGCATTCATCAAGATTTTCAAGGCATAAAATAGCGTTGAGAAGGTCATCTGTATTTTTATCTTTAATTTTTGAATTCATAAAGAATCCTCCTTTGGCAAATCGGATGTTATTACCATTTTAACATATTAAACACAAAAAGTAAATACCTAAACAACATCATTTCTGATAATATCTTCAAGAGTTTCTCTCTTAACAGCAACTTTTGTCTTTCCACCCTTTACCATAACAACTGCGGGTTTAGGAAGTCTGTTATAGTTTGAAGACATTGAGTAATTATACGCTCCGGTAGCGAGAACCGCGATTATATCGCCCGGTTCAACTTTCTGGATAGGCATATTTTCACCTATAAGGTCTCCGCTTTCGCAACATCTTCCTGCAAGAGTGATGACTTCTGTCTTTTCTTCGTTTGCCCTATTGGCAACGAGTGCCTCATACTCTGCCTGATAGAGAATGTATCTCGGGTTATCAACCATTCCGCCGTTTACGGAAACATAAGTTCTTACATTAGGAATTTCCTTTACAGCGCCCGCTGTGTAGAGTGTTATTCCTGCTGGACCTGCTATCGAACGGCCGGGTTCTATCATAATGAAAGGTCTTTTTATTCCGAGAGATTCGCACTCGCTGTTAACAACAGCAGAAACTCTCTGCATATAAGCTTCGTAATCGGGTGGGTTATCGTTTTCAACATATTTTATGCCAAATCCGCCACCAAGGTCGAGTTCTGAAATTTCATAATCAAGTTCATTCTTGATTTTGGCAATAAAGTTAAGCATAACTTTTGCTGCAAGTTCAAAAGGTTCGATTTCGAAAATCTGTGAACCGATATGACAATGGAGTCCCTTAAGATTTATGTTTTCGAGAGAAACTGCAGTTTTAACTGCCTCGAAAGCCTCACCTGTTTCAAGGGCAAGTCCGAACTTGCTATCGATCTGACCTGTCTGGATAAAACTATGGGTATGAGCATCAATACCAGGCTTTACTCTGAACATAATGTTCGCTTTTTTATGGAGCTTTTCTGATATTTTATTGAGTCTTTCAAGTTCATAAAGGTTATCAACAACAATATGTCCTACGCCGTGAGAAAGTGCGAAAGTAAGTTCGTCATCGGATTTATTGTTACCGTGAAGGCAGATTTTATCTGTTGGGAACCCTACACTGATAGCAGTATATAGTTCGCCTTCTGAAGCAACATCAAGTCCTATTTTTTCTTCGATTGCAATCTTACACATAGCGCGGCAGCAGAAAACTTTACTTGCATAGCATACAAGTCCTTCGCCGTCATAGTATTTGTCGATTGATTCTTTGAATTTTCTGCAATTATCGCGGATAACATCTTCATCCATAACATAAAGAGGAGTTCCGTATTCTTTTGCGAGAGAAATTGTATCAATTCCTCCTATGGTAAGATGTCCCTCTTCGTTAATACCAAGATTTTCTGTAAGCATTTTTTAGTATCTCCTAATCATCTGATGATATTTCTTCTATAATTCCCCTGACATCCTCTACTCCCTCGCCTGTCTGCGAAGAAAAAGGGATGAATGTTATCTCATCGGCATAAGGAATTTCTTTCATAAAGCCTTCCATTCGTTCAGCCTGCTGTTTTTTGGAAAGTTT
>JAGAJQ010000131.1 GCA_017828955.1 Oscillospiraceae bacterium | reverse complement strand
TTATTTGCACTATACTACTCACTATCTTGTTGATAAATAAATTCATATGACGCCTCCGTCTTATTTTTCTATATTGTATCCTATATTATAAATTTAGTCAATTACGACTATGCAAATCGTAATTGACTTTTTATTTTTCTTATATAAGAGAACAAAACTGCAAAATGTTGAGAGAAATTATGACAAGAAAGATAAATAAGGATACAAAACCCTTTCTCACAATAAAGGAACTCTATTGTCCATACTTTTACCCACGCGTTATGTTATAATAATAGTATGGCAGTAATATCAACCATCTTGAAAACCACTGCCGTATATGGTATCATTTTTCTATACAGATAAGGAGGAGACTTTATGATAGGTGCTGTTATCGGAGATATTGTCGGCTCGCGTTTTGAGTGGCATAACCACAGGTCAAAGGATTTTGAATTTTTTACGGAAAAATGCTTTTTTACAGACGATTCGGTTATGACGATAGCCGTTGCCGATGCGATTATGAAAGCAGACGGAGATTTAAGCGTTCTTTCGGATTATGCAGTAAAGTCGATGCGTGAAATAGGTCAGCCTTATAGAGATTGTGGATATGGCGGGTCTTTTTTCAGGTGGATGTATAGCGACGACCCCAAACCCTATAACAGTTTCGGAAACGGCTCTGCTATGAGGGTAAGTGCTTGTGGATTTGTGGCAAAAAGCATAGAAGAAGCAAAGGCACTTTCAAAAGCCGTAACAGAAGTAACACATAATCATCCCGAGGGGATAAAGGGTGCCGAGGCGACGACTGTTGCGATTTTCCTCGCGAAAACAGGACACTCTTTGGAAGAAATCAGGGAACATATAAACGCAAATTATTATCCCATGGATTTCACTCTCGACGAGATAAGAGATACATATGAATTCAACGAAACCTGTCAGAATACTGTTCCTCAGGCTTTAAAGGCATTTTTCGAGTCAACGGATTTTGAGGACGCAATCAGAAACGCAATCTCGATAGGCGGCGACAGCGACACTTTGGCTGCAATCACGGGCGGAATCGCCGAAGCCTATTACGGCATCCCCGATGAGATAAAAAGAGATGTACCGCAGTATTTCAAAGACTCCCCCGAACTAATGGATGTAGTGAATGCGTTTTATTCGAAGTATATGAGGTAAGTAAAACCCCCTCTCCTACATGGAGAGGGGGTTTCTTATCTTATAATCCTTATAAGATTTTCCCATTCTTTTTCGTTATGGGTGTAAAAATCGCTCATCGAACGATTTATGCTACTGCTCATCTTCTTAGTGATTTCTTCCTTTTCCTTTGAAGAAAATGAGTCGAGTTCACGACGACTTCCGTCATCGCAGATAATAACAGATGGTAATGCTTTGATTTCTTTCATAAAAAAATCACTCCTTATACTAAAGATATGTGAGAGCAAGAGGTTTAGTCCCTTTTTAAAAGACGAAAAACCTTTGCTGTATCTTAAAGTATATAAAAAAATAAAATAAATTATTTTTTTGATTTTTTTACAGAAATAAATCTTTTTTTATTTTTTATATATTTTTATATATTGGAGAAAGTCTGCACTATTGAATTAACTCCGACACTTTGATATAATTAACTCGGTGAATAAAATGGGACATTGTCTGTCACATTGAGAAAAACAGGGCATTGCTCGCTTTGTGTCCTGTATTTTTTTGTGGGGAATGATACAATGTTTTTAAAGGGGGTCGGAAAATGGACCAGATCAGGATAGGGGAATTTTTAAAAGAACTCCGTAAAGAAAAAGGTCTTACGCAAGAACAACTTGCCGAACAGTTCAATGTGTCAAGAAGATCTGTATCAAGATGGGAAACGGGAAGCAATCTTCCTGATCTCAGCATTCTTGTTGAACTGGCAGAATTTTATGATGTTGATATCAAAGAAATTATTGATGGAGCGAGGAAAAGCGAGATGATGAATGAAGAAGTAAAAGAGGTTGCTTTTAAGATGGCAGACTATGCTGTCGAACAAAAGAGCAGATTTTTAATCTGGATCAGACGGATAAGCCTTGTGGGTGTAGTTCTTATGGCTGTTATTCTGGGGTTACAGACCTTTAATTACGAAGCGGGAACAGGAACATTTTTATGCTATGTGTTTTCTGTTCTGGCATTTGTTGTTATGGTGATACTGTCGCTTTATACAAACGGGTTGCTTGAAGAAGATGCGAAACGAAAGAAATTTGTAAAAGGCTGTAAGATATTCATACTGATTGTCGGAATACTGGTATTATCATTTATAATGAGGTTCGGGTTTGTTTTAACAATGATTTTCTTTATGGAAAACACACCATACGAAACCCGTGTCGGTATAGAAAATTATGATAAAGCGAAGATATCAGAACAATATCGCAGTGATCTCAGCGAATTATTCGTATTCCCCGAAGATACGAAAGATATGATTGAGCCGACATTTGTATCAAGCTTTAAGACGGGATTTTTTGATACAGACGGATATATGATTTTACAGGCAAGATATGATAAAGAAGATTACGACGCCGAAGTAAAGAGGCTTTCTTCAATAGAATGTACGGTAGACGATATAACGATAGGAATAAAATATGATGAAGAAAGTTATGCGTTGCCTGCGTATGTTGCGATAGACGGCTTTGATTATGAGTATGAATATGCACTGCTTGATGAGAAAAACCATACAATAACATATATTATCCTCAGTTATCCCGAATATGTTGACCTGAGTGAATATGAGGAATATCTGAAACTTGACGCAGATGAATACAAGATAGAAGATACATTGAATCAGTTTTCTATTTATGAGCGTTACTATAAAGACGGTGTTTATATAGAATATTCAGATGAAAATTAAACTTTGAGATATAACAAAAATCCGTAGAAGAGTCTTTTTCTTCTACGGATTTATTTTTGTTATGAAAGTTCGAATGCTTTCTGTAACCACAGGTTGAAATGTAAATCATCCTCGGGGTCATAATTTTCGGGGATAAGCGCGGGGTAATCGGTGATATATTCCGTGATATAAGCCTCGCCCTTACCGCCTACAAGAGTGATTTTACAGTCATTTCTTGCATCTATAAAAGCATATCCGTGTTCGGGGATTTCCATAGTCTGAACGTGCGTTCCGTTATCGATTATTACATACTCTGCCTCTTCAGAATATATGGTGATATCAAAAATTGATTTTTCGTGAGCAGGTTTTATGTCGATAGTGTTCCCCTCACAGCTTACAAGTGAAGAAATACCTATATCAAGCATTTCCGTTTCACAGATATAGCCTTCTTCGTAGTCGTCATATTCCATATTTTCGGGAGCGTATTTTTTAAGCCCCTTATAAGCGCTTAAATCATATATCGCATAGATTGAGTATGTTTCACCGTCGGTTGAATAAACAATTGCGTTGTCATATATATGATGAATTCCGTCACCGAGGTTTGAATGTTCACTTACGGGAGTAAGGCTTACACAAAGGAAGATAACAAACGAAACTGCGATGATATGAAGTGCCCCTGCGACATTGGGGAACGGTTTACTCTTATCTTTTCTCAAAAGGAAATTAACCGAGAAATATCCGCATATATCAGAAATAAATGCACTCATACCGAATATCACAACAGCGAACAATGCAGAGAAAACATAGCAGAGAGAAAGCCCCAAAGCAGAAACGGCGATTGTTATTATCGGCATCATTATAGGAAGACAGAGCGCTGTCGAAAGAAGTTCGAAATGATAGTTTTCCGTTTCGGGTTTTATTGTGATTAAAAGCTCGTTTATCATCAGAAGAATTCCGCTGAAAATAAAGAGATAACTTGCATCGGGGATAAGGAATGTCATAACAATTC
>JAGAJQ010000014.1 GCA_017828955.1 Oscillospiraceae bacterium | reverse complement strand
TTGCTTTTAGCCTTGTTTTCCTCGTAGATTTCGTCGAGACAATCAAGGCAATAATCTTTCGTGCCATCATCGGTAAGTTGTCCGCACCTTTTACAATGGCGATATAAACTCATTTGTGTGTATATAAACATTTCTATCGCTCCTATTCTGTAACTAAAAAATAAGTTTCGCCGTATCGTTCAATAGTTTGTTCAACCTCAAAATTTTCAAGTTGATATATATACCCATTTTCTTCAATAGTTTTTGGCGGATTGATTTCACAATAGATATCTTCAACGAAAAGATGTAAAAATAAAGGTAAAAGAATAGAAGATATCAATAAAATTTCAAAATCATCTTCTTTAATATAAAAAAATACACCAACACACCAAAAAGCAAAAATAAGTACTATAAAAATAATTTTCAAAATTAACATTTTTATTTACTTTAAAATGCAGAAAAGCCGAAAAAGAAAACAGACTTGTGTGGAATGCCAAGTCTGTTTTAGCGTATAAGTCCTTATGCTTATACGGGAATTAACAAGCACCTCTGATATAACCGAGTGCAATATAAGGAATCTTCTTAAGGATTGAAACGCCAATCATTGTAGGAAGTGCCCAAGTTATTGCAGCTGAAAAAAGGTCATAAAGGATTGAAATATCCGTGCCTGTAAAAAGTGCTGTCATCTGGTCGGCTGTCATTTCTGCATTTCTCCTTTCTTTAATATTTTATATCAAAAGGCTATATGCCATTGATAACGGAAGAAATCCACTTGCAAGTAACAACAGCAAGAACAATTATGCCCGTCATAAGTATGTATGTCAAAAGGCTTGAAATTTCCGTTAATCTGTCGTTCTGATATGCAAGTAATTCTGTATAATCAGTAGTGTCTACTGATATTTCTTCTCTTGTTTCGGTCTGAACTGTTGAGGGTGGCAATACCGAATCGACCGCAGACTCAATAGTTGTTGTCCCCTCAACAGTTTCACCCGATATTGCAATAGTGGTTTCCTCTCCCATTATTTAGACTTTGTATCTTCAAAGCCAATGCGGATAGGCTGTCCGTACCTATTGTATGCAACTAACATTGATTTGCCTAAACAAGCGTTCAAGTCCGCTGTTGTAGGTGCAAAACCAAAAACATCATTAAGGTTTTCAGCTTTTACTTTAAGCACTCCTGTGCTTTTGCCGATGATGTTAGGTTTTCCAGTGTTTTCGTTAAAGTGGAAGCAATAATTGTGATATGCTCTCCCCTCAAACTCTCCTTTTTTTTCTTCGATACCTACGAGTATCATTTTGTTGTCGTTCATAAGTTCGACCCTCTTTCTTTAAATTTTTGTATATAATAAGCCGTTAGGCTGATTACCTTTATAACATAAGTGTTATCGTATATATGTATATTATAACATAAATGTTATAATGTCAATAACAATTATGTTATTTATGATATAATCGTATAAATACACAAAAAAGGAGAGTTTAAAATATGTATATTTACCAAAGATTAATTGATTTAAGAGAAGATAAAGACTTAAGCCAAAAAGATGTAGCAGATGTATTAGGAATAAAACAACCGCAATATGCAAGATATGAAACGGGACAGTTCGAAATAAAATTCCACCAAATAATAGAACTTGCAAAATTTTATGATGTATCAATAGACTATATCGCAGGACTAACGAACTATAAAAAGAAATTTTGGTAATAAAAAAACACCTAACTATTTAATTTAGTTAGGTGTTTTTTTTATGTGTTGTAATCGGTTAAGAGGGCGTTTATCATAAGCCCCCTTAACAATTCCCTTGCAATAGTTGAGATATTCTTGCGGTGTCTGTCTTTTTTTATGGTTTGCATGGGGTTTGTCCTTCCCCCCCCGTCTTTGTCTATTTTGTTATATCATTTTTGTCAATGCTTGTAAAGTGGCTCATTTGATACCCGAAATTTCAAACGAAAATACAACAGAATCGGGGTTGTGAAAGAGTTTTGAAATTTATCGGGTATCAAACGGCGGTTGTATTTTTTCGGTCAAACATTAAGCGAAAAAATCTCCACCGTCGGCACGACCACTTGACAAGCCTTTCCAAAAAGGAGAACGGGCTGAATAGACAAAGGTCGAGGGGGCGGAGTGGGACTGCAACAAACCGCATAAATGAGGGGGAAAAAGACATCAGACCGCAAGAACACAGAGCAAAGGGAGTTTGTGCGATTACAACACATTGTATATTTTGAATAATAATATTCAATGGATTTTATGCAAAAAGTAGAATAAAAGAAATTTTGTAAAGTGCTATAAACCGCGTAGAATAGGCATTTATTAACTATCATTTGAAACTTAATTTTCAAAAAAATTTGACTTGTTATAACATAAGTGTTATAATATATATAGAGGTTAAGGAATTGACCTTTATGTATCTTGACAACTGAATAGCCTTACTGTATAATTATTTTAAAAACTTATAGGAGATGATTTCAATGACAGATTTTGAAAAAATTTTGCTTGATGAATTAAAATCTATAAAAGAAGATATAAACATAATCAAAGAAGATATAGAAGAAATAAAAGAAAATTCAGAAATCACAAGGGAATCTTCAAATCATAACGGAATTAAACTTGAAGCACTGATAAAAGAATTAAGAGATTTACAAGTCGTTTCAGAAACAAAATACTAAAGAAAATACAGTAAGGCTTATTCGGTTGAATAAGTCTTATTTTTTTATGTGTAGAGGTGATAAAATGACAAAAAGAGCAGAAGAACTACGGAGAATAATTCACGGAAATATGCTTGTTTCAAGAATGAGTAAAAAAGCAAGAAACTTTTATAGAAAAAACCTCATTCAAGTAACAGCAAACAATTTCAAAGATGAAAAAAATATTCAAGTATCAGGATTCTATACAATAGAAAGTATAGATTTTGATGAACTTGAAAAACTCTTTGAAGAATACGAAAGGATGATTTAAAATGAAAGATATTAATAACTCAAAGATGATAGAACAACTTGAAAAATTATTTTCAAGGCTGAATAAAGACCTTTTTGAAGATAAATTGCCCTTGCCTATCATCACGATTCAAAGCCGAGGAAAAAGAAAAGGTGTTTTAGGTTGGTTTACAACATATAAGGCTTGGGAAAACGGAATTGGGGGAAGATACGAAATAAATATTGTCGCAGAACATCTTGACCGCCCATATCTTGAAATCGCTGGAACAATGTTACATGAAATGTGTCATTTATACAATGAAGTAAATAAAATTCAAGACTGTTCCCGTGGCGGAACTTATCATAATCAGAAGTTCAAAGATACAGCCGAAAAACATATGCTAATCGTAGAACATTCAAGCAAATACGGATTTGCACACACAAAGCCCAATGAAGATTTTGAAAAATTATTTTCAAAGTATTATCAATACGATTTTTGTTTCAGAAAAACAAAAGAAAAGTTATCAGGTGGAAACAGTACAAAAGCAAAGTCATACAAACATTTCTGTGAATGTTGCGGAAATATCGCAAGAACAACAAAGATTATAAAGTTAATCTGTGGAGAGTGCAACAAACCGATGATGATTGAGGAATAAAAAAAGAGAGGTTTTGTCCTCTCTTTTCTTTTTTTCTATTGTCATAGCTTTGATTTAGTGCAATTAGCTATAATTTATTTTAGGAAATTCCCCGTAGATTAATAGATATGTAAATTTCACATAATAATTATTATCGCGAAATTCATATATATTAAATTTGCAGATTCGATATTATCCCCCACGGGAAATAATATAAAACGAAACTGCTGAAAATAATTTCAAATGAGATAATAGCAAAATAAAATTATTTATAGTAAATAGAAATGCTTTATAATTAAGATTATATTAAGATAACAGAAATTTATTTGAGTTGTATAAATTGTGTATGGCAGAGGATAAATATACTAAAACAAAGCATAATATCCCTATTTATAGTATATAACATAATGTCTTCTATGTCAATAGTTAATTGCAGATAATTTTTATTATTGTGAAATTCCCTATCATATAATAAAAGTCGGCTATAAAAACCGACTTTTATCTTTTTATTTAAGTTCAACTATAGTTACACCGTCTTCGCCTTCGCCATAGATACCTAATCTGAAAGTTTTTACAGAAGAATTCGATTTGAGTTCCTTATGAACGGCATTTCTGAGTATACCTGTCCCCTTACCGTGAATTACAGTAACCATTTTGACACCTGACATTACAGCACTATCGATAAATCGCTGAACTTCAAATACACCTTCATCAGCGGCCTGACCTCTGATATCAAGTTCAAGTTCGACTTTTCTTGTAACTTTACTCTGTATTCCCTTTTTAGAAACACCTTTGGATTTGTTCTGTGCAGGTTTCTGTGCTTCAACAAGACGGAGTTTTGAGATATTTACCTTTGTTTTCATTATACCCGTCTGAACGAACACGTTTCCACTTCCATCAACTTCCCCTGCTACAATACCATTTTTATCAATATCAGTAATATAAACTGTATCTCCCCTCTTTAAAGGACGAGGAAGTTTATAGTCGTCAGTCTTCTTAACAACAGGATTTGCCTGCTTATACATATCATTAAGGGCGGATTTTGCTTTTGACTTCGCATCAACTGTAAGTGCTGAAAAATTGGATTTATCCTTTTGTTTTCTGATTTCAGCGAGTTCATCGAGAAGTTCATCAGAACGTTCCTGAACATTTTCAACTATGTGCATAGCCTTGATTCTTGCGTTTTCAAGCTCTTTTTCATAGTTATCGTCAATGAGTTTCTGCTTTTCATTGATTTCTTTTGTCTTGATTTCAAGCTCTTCTCTGAGTTTTTCCGCTTTTTCATTGTTTGATTCAAGTTCGGAACGAAGTTTTTCAAGATTTTCAAAGATATTTTCAAATTTCTTGTTTTCTTCGGTAACAAGTGATTTTGCGTACTCGATTATATCATCGGGAATACCGAGTTTTGAAGAAATCGCAAATGCATTCGATTTTCCGGGAGAACCTATAATAAGCTTATAGGTAGGTCTTAATGTTGAAATATCAAATTCGCAACTTGCATTTTCTACATTCGGAGTATCAAGTGCATAAAGCTTTATATCCTGATAATGTGTTGTAACCATCAATTTTGTGCCTTTATTCTTGAGGCTTTCTATTATGGATACAGCGAGTGCTGAACCTTCGACAGGGTCTGTTCCCGAACCTAATTCGTCAAGAAGAACGAGAGTATCTTTATCCGACTTCTTAAGTATATCAGCAACTCTGTTCATATGTGATGAAAATGTAGAAAGGCTTTGTTCTATACTCTGTTCATCGCCGATATCAACAAGAACATCTCTGAAAACCGTTATAGTACTTCCCTCTTCTGCAGGGATCATAAGTCCACACATAGTCATAAGCGTTAAGAGCCCTACTGTTTTGAGAGAAACGGTCTTACCACCTGTATTTGGGCCTGTTATTATAAGAACATTATATTCTTCGCCAAGCGATAAAGAAATAGGAACAACTTTATTCTTATCTATAAGAGGATGTCTTGCTTTTTTAAGTATAACCTTTCCGCTATCAGTTATATTCGCAACAGAACCTCTCATTTCTATTCCTAAATCGGCTTTTGAGAAATAGAGATTAAGTTCTGCGATATACGACATATTTCTTATAAGTTGTTCTGCAAAAGCACCACATTCAGCAGATATTTCTTTTATAATACGTTCTATTTCTTCTTGTTCGAGTGCTTTTAAAACACGGATATTGTTATTTTCTTCGACAACAGCCATAGGTTCGATAAAAAGTGTTGAACCGCTTGAAGAAACATCGTGAACAAGACCTTCAACATTGTTTTTATGCTCTGCTTTTACAGGAAGAACATATCTACCGTCACGGATAGTAACTATATTTTCCTGAAGGCTTTTCTGAACACTTGAAGATTTTATCATATTATCGAGATGTTCTCTTACTTTCATACCAGAACGGATAATCTTCTTTCTGATCTTTTCAAGTTCATCACTTGCTGTATCAGCAAGTTCTTCTTCAGATAAGACTGAAAGTTCTATTCTTTTTTCAAGTATTTTATTAGGTACAACAGAACTGAAAAGATAGCTGAGTGTATTTTCTGTTTCAGAACATTGTGAATACCACTCTGAAATCTCTCTGCATTGCATAAGAAGATATCTGACATCAAGCATTTCTTTTAACGAAAGCTTACCATCAGATGACGCTCTGTTAAGGCAATCGGAAATATCCTTGAAATTATAGAAAGGCGGATTTCCGAATTTGCAGGAAAGTTCATAAGCATCTGATGTTTTTGAAAGTTCTTTCTTTACTGTTTCAAAATCAGATGATGGTTTTATAGAAAGTGCTTTTTCTTTTGTTATCGGGTTAGACGCTTTTTCTGAAAGCATCGCTAGAATTTTATGTAATTCAAGAGTTTTATGATTGCTGTTCATTAAAAGTATTCTCCAATTCCTTGTAAAAATCAAGTGTCTTAAAATGTCTTTCTGTATGAGAAAGAAGGTAATTTTCGGTAATATAAGAAAGAGTCTGTTGGGCTTTATCTGACAATTTAAAAGACCACAATTTTTCTATATCTGTAAGGCATATATATCTTATTGCGTGAAGAATTGAACTGTTTATCGCAACAGCGTCCCCTGCCCTGTTATAACAGTTTTCGCAGAATATAGTTCCCTTCTTAATCTTGAAATACATAGTAGATGTCTGATAACAAAGGCAGGAATGACAAGCAACAATATCAGGCATCATACCTATATCCGACATTAGTCTTAATTCAAATACAGATTTCAGAAGTTCTCTTTTATGATTACCTTTTTCAAGAAAATGCAAGGTGTTTAAAAACAACCTTGTAACTGAATTCGCACTCTGTTCTGATGTTATTGTATGAAGAATAATGTCACAAAAATAAGAAGCAAGAGCAAAATTTTCTACATCGAGACGTATATCGTAAAATATGTGAACAGGTTCAGCACTGTTGATATAGTATCTGTCATTTTTCTTATTAAGGCAGAATTTTGAATATGCAAAAAGTTGTGCTGAAGAAAAGCTTTTACTGGTTATTTTCTTTACACCTTTTGCAGAAAGTTCAATCACTCCCAGATCGTTTGTAAGAACATCTATAAATTTATCGTTTTCGCCTACGTTACGTTCTCTGATTACTATTCCGTACGTTGTTATCAGCATTTTTCATTTCCTCATCAGATATAGAAATATCAGAAACAGACTCTCTGTATTTCAGATAATCAGATATTTTTCCGCTTTTACAGAATGCAGTCCATAATTCGTCCATTTAAACCCCTCCTATAAAATGTTTATACAATAAAAGTATAACACTTATAAGAAAAGTTATAATCAGTAATTATTTCCTGAAATCAAGCCCGAAATTCTTTATAATTCCTTCTCTGTTTCTCCAATCTTCTTTAACCTTTATCCAGCACTGAAGATTTACCTTTATTCTGAAAAATTCTTCAAGCTCCTGTCTTGCGAGAGAACCGATTTTTTTAAGCATACTACCGTTTTTACCGATAATAATGCCTTTATGAGAATCTCTTTCGCAGAAGATTGTAGCTTGAATATCGAGAATATCTTTATCGTTACGTTCTTTCATTTCTTCAACAGTAACAGCAATTCCGTGAGGAATTTCGTCATTAAGAAGAATGAGAAGTTTTTCTCTTATTATTTCAGCTGCAAGAACACGCTCATTCTGATTGGTAATAGCATCGTCAGGGAAAAAATGAGGTCCTTCGTTAGCGTATTTAGATACTTCTTCAAGAACAAGATCTGTTCCATCGTTATTCTTTGCGCTTATAGGAATAACAGCTGAAAAATCATAAAGTTCGGATATTTCCTTTATTTTTTCGGCAACTATCTTCTTTTCAACAAGGTCTGTTTTATTAAGTACAAGTATTACGGGAGAACGGCTGTTTTTTATTTTTTCAGCTATAAGCTTGTCCTGTTCGCCTATTTTCTTAGAAACGTCTATTATAAAAATAATTGCATCAATATCAACAACAGAATGTTTGACGGTATTATTCATATGTTCGCCAAGTTTATTCTTTGTCTTATACTGAATTCCCGGAGTGTCCATAAAAACATACTGAATTTCATCTTTTGTAAGGACACCTGATATTCTCGTTCTTGTTGTCTGTGGTTTATCGCTTACCATGGCAATTTTCTCACCGACAAGAGCATTAAGAAGAGATGATTTTCCTACATTTGCCCTTCCTATAATAGTTACAAAGATATTTTTGCTACCCATAATTTATACCGTTTCCTTGTTTTCTGTAAATGTGCTATCTCTTGAAATCCCGAGGCTTTCGAGTATTTCTTCTTGTTTTTCCATCATAATGGTTTCATCAAGAGGAGAAGTTTCGTGGTCATATCCCAAAAGATGTAACATCGAGTGAACTGTTAAAAATCCTATTTCTCTTTCGAGAGAATGACCATACATTTCAGCTTGAGACATAGCTGTCTGTAACGAAATAACAACATCGCCTAAAAGACACATTCCTGTTTCGTTATTTATATCGTATCTTCCGTCATCAGACAAAGGGAACGAAAGAACATCCGTTACTCTATCCTTATCACGATACATTTTATTAAGCGATTTTATATCATCGTTACTTACAAACGAAACGCTGACTTCGGCATCTTTATCAAATCCTTCGGTTTTAAGAACAGCCTGACAACATTTTCTTATCAAAAGTCTTATTCCTGTCGGAACTTTAACATCTTTCTGGTTGTTTCTTACATACACCTTAACTTTAGGCATTACTGTCGTCCCTTTCTGAATTGTATTTTTCATAAGCCCTTATGATATCCTGAACAAGTTTATGTCTTACTACATCAACATCAGTGAATTTTATTATTTTTATATCTTCTACATCTTTAAGAACCTTTGTCGCTTCTATGAGCCCTGATTTTCTTTTATCAGGGAGGTCTATCTGAGTTATGTCACCTGTTATTACTATTTTGCTATTGAACCCAAGTCTTGTTAAAAACATTTTTATCTGTTCGCAAGTGGTATTCTGTGCTTCATCAAGGATTATAAAAGCGTCATCGAGTGTTCTACCTCGCATATAAGCAAGAGGAGCTACTTCTATGCTCCCCTTTTCGAGAAGCCTTGTGAATGTATCCGCACCAAACATCTCAAAAAGAGAGTCATATAGAGGTCTCAAATAAGGATCAACCTTTTCCTGAAGATCTCCGGGTAAAAATCCTAATTTTTCTCCTGCTTCA
>JAGAJQ010000130.1 GCA_017828955.1 Oscillospiraceae bacterium | reverse complement strand
GTTGAGTGACCTGTTTTTTCCTTGAGGTCTAAAATATCCTGTAAAGTAGCATCGGGAGCGATATTTGAATCAGAAGGAACAAAACCTGCTTTATAGTTCTTTGCTCTTGCTACCATAGCGGCTTCTTCTTCGATTGTCTGTGAGCCATAGATGAATGAAATTCCGCCTTCCTTAGCGAGAGCAACAGCCATCTTGTCGTCTGAAACAGACTGCATGATAGCGGATGTCATGGGAATGTTCATCACAATTGCGGGTTCTTCGCCCTTTCTGAATTTTGTTATGGGTGTTTTAAGGCTTACATTAGCAGGGATACACTCTGCCGATGAGTAACCGGGAACGAGAAGATACTCGTTAAATGTATGTGATTCGCCTTCGTAGAAAAATGCCATAATAAAAATCCCCTTTCAACAGTTTTAAAAGCATATAAATACTGCAAAATTGATTATTAAGATTATATCACAACAAAAGCAAATAATCAAGGAAAATATTCTTCATTTTTAAAGGCTTTGTTTGGTTGTTTTGACAATACATTTTTCTTTCGTTAAAATTTTATAAACACTTTATTTTATCTTTGTTTTATGTTATAATTTAGTTGAGAAAATAACTACTTCGGGAAAGGAGGTATAATATGTCTGTAAAAATCTCGGTAAATCAGGCGGGCTATGTTGCCGACCTTCCTAAAATCGCCTCTGTTTCGGGCTCTGCGAAGAAGTTTCATATATTCCGTTCCGACGGAACAAAGCCCTCATTTTCGGGGCTTCTTCTCGGTGCTATACACGACCCTGCTTCAGATGACAAGGTTCTCTCGGCGGATTTTTCCGAGTTCTGCGAAGAAGGCGAATTCTATATAAAAGTCGGTTCGTCGCGTTCTCCCGTTTTTACAATATCAAAAGCACCATATAAAAACCTCCTCGAAGACATCAAAAAAACGCTTTATTTCTTCCGTTGCGGTTCTGCACTTCATAGAAACAGAGCGGGAAAATTCGGAAGAAAACCTTGCCATATCGAGCCTGTTTCTCTTTATGACGACAAAGAAAAAACTCTCGATGTTTCGGGTGGCTGGCACGATGCAGGCGACTATTCAAGGTGCGTTGTAACGGGTTGCGTAGCACTCGGTCATCTCTTATATTCCTACTCACTCTTCCCGGAAGTTTTCGGTGATAAAGACGGAATTTCGCAATCGGGAAGAAACTGTCCCCTTATTATCGAAGAATGTCTTTACGAACTCGAATGGCTCCTCAAAATGCAGGATAAGGACGGCGGTGTTTATCACAGAGTTTCATCGCTTTCATATGCAGGACTTGTAATGCCCTCCGATGACAAAGAAAAACAATATATATTCAGAAAAACCGCCTCAGCGACGGCTCTTTTCGCCGCTGTAACGGCCCTTGCCGCAAGAATAATGGAACCTATGGGAATGAGAATAATAAAAAAACTCCGTCCTGCCGCGCTCGCCGCGTGGGCTTGGCTTCTCAACAATCCCGATTATACCCCCTTTGAAAACGATAAAGGCATTATCGCCCCCGAATACAGTGATGACTTTTTAGACGACGACATTTTCTGGGCAGCGTCGGAACTTTACGCCCTTACGGGCGAAAAGAACTTTTCTGACAAGGCGGAAGAACTCTCGGGAAGAATAGACACAACGGGCTTTACAATAGGAAATGTCGGCGGTTTCGGCGCACTCGCCTATATAAAATCCGACTGTGAAAAAAATCCCGAAGTTAAAAGCATACTTGAAAACAAACTTACTCATCGCGCCGAAACGATATGTTCATCGGCAAGACACAGCGGATATCGTTCATCACTTTCTCCCGATGAATATTCGTGGTGCAGTAATCTTAAAATACTTACAAACGCGATGACTGTGATTTCCGCAAATATCCTTGAGGGCAGAGATGAATTCTTAACAGAAATCTTAGGGCATATAAATTATATCCTCGGAAATAATCCTCTCTCACTTTCATACATAACGGGGCACGGAAAGAATGCTGTAAAAAAACCGCATTTCAGACCGACCATCGCCGATAACAACACAGAAGCTATTCCGGGAATGATTGTTACAGGTCCCGACAAAAACAGAAGTGATGAATATTCACAGTGGCTTATTCCTTACGGAACTCCGCCTGCGAAATGTCATCTCGACCTTGAACACAGTCATTCAACAAACGAAACTACTATTTATCTCAACAGTGCGGCAACATTCCTTTTCGGCTATATTTCAGACCTCTGCCGAAGAGATACAAATTCCGCACATAATAAAAAGGAGCGTTGATATAAATGAAAAACAACGAAATCATCAAGGCTGTTGCCGATAGGGTTGTCGAACTCTGTTCGCCTGCCGAAATCTATCTTGCAACACACAAACACAATTTAAGACAGGAACTCACAGCATTCAAACTTCTTATCGTTGTAAACGATGTAAAGAAAGTTTCTGATATAGAAGAAAAAATCTATATGGAAACCGACTGCGAAATCCCATTCGATGTTATTGTATACAACAAGAGCGTATGGGAAAAACTCATCGACGATTACGGAACCTTTGCACACAAAGTTTACGAAAGCGGTGATAAACTCTATGGGTAGATCATCATCACACAGATCAGACAGTAAGCGTTATTACGACTGGCTTTATCACGCAAGGCTCGATTATATCGCGGCAAAACATCTTGTCAAGGATAAAAACTGCAACTGTTTAACGGCGTTTCATTGTCAGCAATGTATTGAAAAAGCACTCAAAGGGTATCTTCTATATAAAAACCGCAGACTTTTCGACGGCCATAACCTGACCTGGCTCTGCAAACAGGCTATTAT
>JAGAJQ010000129.1 GCA_017828955.1 Oscillospiraceae bacterium | reverse complement strand
TATCAGAAACAGGCTTCAATGAAGTGAGTCTTTCGCCTATGCCTTCACACAATTTAGTTCCGCCAACAATGCAGAAGGGAACATCAGAGCCTACTTTTTCGCCGATTTCACAGAGCTTTTCGTCTGATAAATCTGCATTATATAATTTGTTGAGAGCAAAAATTGTTCCTGCGGCATCAGCACTTCCACCCCCAAGCCCTGCTTGCGAAGGAATGTTTTTTTCTATGCTGATTTTAACTCCGCCAACAATTTTTGTTTCTTCAAAAAATAATTTTGCGGCTTTAAAAGCAAGATTCTGTTCGCCGCAGGGAAGCGTTTCATCCGAACATATAACTGAAATGTCATTTGCTTTTTCAAGAGCTATAATATCGTATAAGGAAACAGATTGCATTACAGTTTTCAAAAGATGATAGCCATCATCTCTTATTCCAACTATATCAAGACCTAAATTGATTTTAGCATTTGCTTTAACTGAAATTTTATCCATATTATTTTCCGTTCTCAAGAGACTTTAAGAACGCTTCAATTCTTTTTAAAGCCTCAAGAATGTGATTTATTGAATAAGCATACGAAACTCTTACGTAACCTTCGCCACTGTTTCCGAATGCATTTCCAGGAACTATAGCGACTTTATATTCTTCAACAAGTCTTGCACAGAATTCTTCACTTGAAAGCCCTGTTGATTTTATGCAGGGGAATACGTAGAACGCCCCCTTTGGTTCAAAACAGGTAAGCCCCATTCTGTTGAATTCCTTGACAATAAGTCTTCTTCTTGCATCGTATTCCTTGACCATTTTTGTGATTTCTTCGTCACAGTGTTTTATTGCTTCAATTCCTGCATACTGACTTATTGTAGGAGAAGACATAATAGCATACTGATGAAGTTTAAGCATCTGTTCTATAATAGGTTTAGGACCTGTAACATATCCAAGTCGCCAACCTGTCATAGCGTAAGCTTTTGAAAATCCGTTTACAATAATTGTACGTTCTTTCATTCCATCGAGTTGAGCGATAGAGGTGTGTGTTTCACCGCCATAAGTCAGTTCTGAATATATTTCATCACTAAGAACAACAATATTTGTATCTCTTAAAACCTCAGCAATAGGCATAAGTTCTTCTTTTGTCATTATACCGCCTGTTGGGTTGTTGGGATAGGGAAGTATAAGCATTTTCGTCTTGTCTGTTATTTTTGAACGCAAAGTTTCTGCTGTAAGTTTAAAATCGGTATCAGCAGATGTTTCGAGAGGAACAACTACTCCGCCGGAAAGCTCCGTTATAGGAGCGTAACATACAAAACTCGGTTCAACAACGAGAACTTCGTCACCTGGGTCTATAATTGCTCTTATCGCAAGGTCAATAGCCTCAGAACCGCCTACTGTAACGATAACTTCATCGGTATCGTATTTAAGTCCCATTTTTTTATCGAGTCTGTCGCATATTGTTTTTCTGAGTTCGATAAGACCGGGGTTTGCAGTATAAACAGTTCTTTTTCTTTCTATTGTGTCAATAGCAACTTTTCTGACACTCCACGGAGTAGGAAAATCAGGCTCTCCTACACCAAGGGAAATAACACCCTCTGTCTGAGCAGCAATATCAAAAAACTTTCTTATCCCTGAAGGTTTTATGTTTTTGATTTTGTCAGACAAAATTTTATTATAATCCATATTTTTTACCTCTGTATTTTAATTAAGGAGAAACAAATTCTCTTTCATCTGTTTCGCCTTCTGAAATGAGAAATCCTTTTTCTTTGTATCTCTTAAGAATAAAATGAGTTGTTGTTGAAAGTATTCCTTCTATGGCTGAAAGCTTCTGAGAAACGAAAAGTGCAACTTCTTTAAGGTCAGCACAAGTAACTGTTACAGCAAGGTCATATCCACCAGACATCAGTGTGAGTGATGTTACTTCTTCGTATGCAACTATTTTTCTTGAGATTTCATCAAATCCTACATCGGCCTGAGGTGTTACTTTAAGTTCGATAATAGCGGTAACAACATCTTTATCAGCCTTATCTTCATCAAGAATGACACTGTATCCCTTGATAATTCCTGAGTTTTCAAGCTCTTCGATTTTGGCGGCGACTTCGTTTTCTGTTGTTCCTGTCATCGCGGCAAGCTGCGCATTTGAAAGTCGGGAATTTTGTTTGAGAAGTTTGAGAAGTGTTTCCATAAGTAATACCTCCATAAATAAATTTATTTAATTATATCATAATGTTTTAAATTTGTCTATTGAATTTTTATAAAGTGCGGTTTTCTTTCCTTGAAATAACAGAGGTGGTCAAATCCTGCTTCCATAGCAATTTCAGCACCTTCCTTTATTCCTTTGCCTACATCTTCTGGACAATGTGAATCTGATCCGATTGAAATTATCTCTCCGCCGAGTTCTTTGAAAATTTTAACCCATTTGAAATCAGGAAAGGTTTTGCCGTATTTTTGTCTCAAACCGCTTGTGTTTATTTCAATACCTTTTCCGTTTTCTACAAGAAGTTTGAAAGATTCTCTTATAATTTCTTCGTAAGGATCCATATTGACCTTTATTCCGTTGTCGCCCTCAATATATCTTAGCGTGTATGTCAGATGACCGAGAACATCGAATTTTCCCCATTTGCAGAGTTTGTATGTTTCGTCAAAATACTTTTCCATAAGGTCAGGAATATCATATTTTGAATAGTCGATAAATGCAAAATCATCGTAGTTAGGAAGTTTATGCGTAGAACCGATAACAAAGTCAAGTCTTTTGTCAGAAACGATTTTTTCAGCAAGTTCAAAATCGTGTGTCGCCTGACCGAGTTCTATTCCGCATATGAAATTAAATCTATCACCGATGATTTCTTTTGCTTTTGTATTCTCCTGCATAGATGATTCGAACATTCTGTCATAATTGTAATCATCATATCCGTTAGGTTCAAATCCGTAATGTTCTATAGAGTACCACTGACTCACCTCGCAGTGATCCGTTATTGCATATGCCGAAAGGCCAAGTGATTCGGCTTTTTCTATCATAGCAAGTGCTGATGCATTCTTGTCTGCATCGGGTGAATTGTGTGAATGTGAATGACAGTCTATAAGATTCATAAATGTATTTCCTCCAAAAGTAAAGATTCGGTAAATTTTTTATGCAGAAAAAATAAATAAATTATATTTATTATATCACAATTTATACTTTAATGACATATTTTTCGGAAAAAATAATAACAAAATTGTATGTTTATGCAGTTAACATTTTTGTTCAAATGTGTTATAATCTAAACGATAATGTTTTATTATACATATTTAATATTTATAAGATTCAGGAGGATTTTTATGAGAGCTGTTTTAACTGTAATAGGAAAAGACACAGTAGGTATTCTTGCTAAGGTAAGCACAATTTGTGCTGAATATAACGGGAATGTTATTGAAGTAACACAGTCTGTACTTCAGGATATGTTTGCTATGATTATGATGGTTGATATTTCTGACCTCAATGTTGAGTTTACTGTTCTTTCCGACAGAATGACAAAACTTGGTGAAGAACTTGGTCTTTCTATTCATACAATGCACGAAGATATTTTCGATGCTATGCACAGAATATAGGAGGATAGTATGATTAACGCTCACGATATACTTGAAACCATAAGAATGATTCAGAACGAATGCCTTGACATTCGTACGATAACAATGGGTATTTCACTTCTTGATTGTATTGATAGTTATATAGATAATGCTTGTGATAAAGTTTATGACAAGATAACAAGATGCGCCGCAAACCTTGTTCCTGTTGCTGAAAAGATTGAAAAGGAATTTGGTATTCCGATAATCAATAAAAGACTTTCAGTAACACCCATAGCTATAGTCTCTGCTGCCTGCAAAAATCAGAATCCTGTTAAATTTGCAGTAACAATGGAGAAAGCGGCAAAAGCTGTAGGGGTAAATCTTATCGGCGGATATTCAGCGCTTGTCCAGAAGGGATTTGCTGCAGGTGATATTGAACTTATCGAATCAATCCCTGAGGCACTTGCAACAACATCAAACGTTTGTTCATCTGTAAATGTCGGTTCAACAAAAACAGGTATCAACCTTGACGCTTGTAAAATTATGGGTAGAATAGTAAAACAGTCTGCAATAAAGACTGTTGATAACGCTTGCTTTGGTGCAGCAAAACTTGTTGTCTTCTGTAACGCCCCTGATGATAATCCATTTATGGCAGGAGCATTCCACGGTGTAGGCGAACCTGATTGTATCATTAATGTCGGTGTTTCCGGTCCTGGCGTTGTAAGAGCAGCTCTTGCTAAACACCCTGATGCAGATATAGCAGAAATCGCCGATGTTATCAAAAAGACATCTTACAAAATCACAAGAGTAGGTCAGCTTGTTGGTGTTACAGCATCAGAACGACTCGGAGTTCCTTTCGGAATTGTCGACCTTTCTCTTGCTCCTACTCCTGCAGTGGGTGATAGCGTTGCACATATCCTTGAAGAAATTGGTCTTGAACATTGTGGTTCTCACGGAACAACAGCAGCACTTGCTCTTCTTAATGACGCTGTTAAAAAGGGTGGGGTAATGGCTTGTTCAAGAATAGGTGGTCTTTCTGGTGCGTTTATTCCTGTATCTGAAGATGCGGGTATGATAGATGCTGCTAAATGTGGTGCACTCTCTATCGAAAAACTTGAAGCTATGACCGCTGTATGTTCGGTTGGTCTTGATATGATAGTTGTCCCTGGAGATATTACAGAAGATACAATCTCTGCAATTATCGCAGATGAGGCTGCTATCGGTATGGTCAACTCAAAGACAACAGCGGTAAGAATTATCCCTGCAATAGGTATGGATGTCGGTGAAGAACTTGACTGGGGAGGACTTTTTGGTTGCGGTCCTGTTATGAAAATCAATAAGAATTCTCCTTCGAAATTTATAAATCGAGGAGGTCAGATTCCTGCACCTCTCCATAGCCTTAAGAACTAAACACAGGAGTACTGTTATATGGCAAAAAATATTATAAGCGAAATTATCGAACTTGACAGACAGGCTGATCTTAGAATTGAAGAGGCGCGTAAAAAAAGCGAAGAGATTATGCTTTCGGCGAAGGAAGAAGCGGTTGCCATTTACAATAAAAGCCTTGAACATTCAAAAGAGTATAGCGAAAAGGTTGATAATGTCGAACAAAAGGCTTCAGAAATGAAGATCGAAAAGATTACAAAAGCCAAAGAAGACAAAATGCTTGAATATGATAACTTTTATGCTGAAAATCATAATAAGTGGGCAGAGGAAATCTTTGACAGAATAACAAAACAACCTACACTTTTATAATTTTCTTGTTTTGTAGAAAAAGAGGTGAAAACGATGATTGATTATTCATATAACGCAACAGTTGCCAAAGCGAGAACATTTTATGGCAAAAGGCTGAAAGAAGACGATTATCGTGAACTTCTCAAAAAAACAACGATACCTGAAATAGCAGAGTATCTTAAAAGAAACACTCATTTTTCCGAATGTCTTTCTAATATAGATACAGCGTCGGTTCATAGAGGATATCTTGAAGATATTCTCAATAGAGAAACTTTTAACGAGTATGTAAGACTTTGCAATTTTCAAAAACTCAATGAGATTTCATTCTTCAATTACAGATATATAAACAATGAGATTACTGTAATACTCAGGTGTATAATCTATATAAACGCGGGTACAAGCGAAAAGTTTATTGACACTATATCTCCTTATCTCGCGAAACACGCGTCATTTGATATGATGAAACTCGGAGAGGTAAGAACATATAACGATTTGCTTGATATACTGAAGAAAACTCCGTATTATAGCATAATAAAGGATCAGAAACCTGATGACAATGGAAATTATAATTGTACAGAAATAGATATTCTGCTTAAAACATATTATGTGAACTGGGTTAAAGAAGCTATAAAGAGAGATTTTTCCGGATCTGTGCAAAAAGATATGCTCGAGATAACGGGAATTCTTTATGATTTATCAAATGTATATAACGCTTTCAGATATAAGGCGTTTTCCGGGGCGGATTATGAAGAAATTTCTCATATTCTCTTTCCGGTTCCGAGTAATATAACAAAATTCAGATTTTATGAGCTGATGAATACGAATACTGCTGAAGAGTATATCGATGTTCTCAAGAATACAGGATATGGCAGAAGAATGGTTGCCGAAAATTCTGAAATTTCAAGAGCTTCTATAAATCACGATATTGAAATTCTGAGAAATAGGTTTGCGAAAAATTATCTCAGAAAAAGTACAAACGCTGCTGTGAGTATCTATACAATTCTTTTTCTGCTTACAACAGAAGTGAAAAATATTATAACTATCATTGAGGGAATACGCTATGGCGTTCCTGTTCAGAGTATAGAAGAAATGCTTGTTATAGTTTAAAATTAAAGCCGATGGGGTGAATTGAATGGCTATTGAGAAACTCGAAGCGGTTGATATAACCTGTTATATCGAGGATCTTAACG
>JAGAJQ010000128.1 GCA_017828955.1 Oscillospiraceae bacterium | reverse complement strand
TTATAATGGTGGTGGGAATATGCAGGAATATATCAGTCAGACATTCGGTTTTGAAACTGAGTTTAAAAATTTTAAAATTCCGAAAACTTTTCCTCTTTATCTTGTGAGTGGTTATTCATATAGAGAGTGTTGTATCGAAGATCAGGAGATACTCTTTGTAACACCTGTTGATTTTAATCTTGGAAGTTACAAAAAGCACAGACTCAAAATCGAGGAACTCACATCGTTAAAAGCGGTTCTTTGCATTGATAATATAACTATGTATCAAAGAAAGATACTAATTGAAGAACATATTCCTTTTGTTGTGAAAGACTCGCAGATATATCTTCCTTTCCTTGCTGTATGCCTTACAGAAAAATATAATCAGAAAACAGATATCCAAAAGTTTTCACCGATGACACAACTTGTTTTCCTTTATATTTTTTATAATAATGTAAAACTTACCGCTACGGAAATTTCGGGAAAACTGAATTGTACAGTTATGTCTGTGAGCCGTGCGTATAAAGCACTTACAGATTGCGGTTTATTTGATTATGTTAAAGAAGGAAGAAACAAATATATCAGTCCCGTATTAAATGGTGGTGAATTATTAAAAAAAGCCGAACCCTATATGATTAGCCCCGTTGAGAGAATCAGTTATTTCGGATATGAAAAGTCTTTTAAAGGATATCTTTCTGCAGGATTTTCTGCTCTTTCGGATAAGACTATGCTTAGTGTTTCTGATGACAAACAGTGTTATGCTGTCTTCAAAAAGGATAACGAGAAATCTGATTTTTCTATTACAGAGGCGGAATATATCTCAATGGGTGGAACGAAACTTGAACTGTGGTCTTATGACCCTTATCTATTGACAGAAAATCAGACGGTTGATGATATATCTCTGATTCTCTCTTTAAAAGACGAAACAGATGAGAGAGTTGTATCGGAAATCCAAAAACTCAGGAGGAAATATCAATGGTGAACGGACTTGAAAAATTCAGAGAATACTTTTCCGAATTCGATGGAATGTATATGTTAATCGGTGGTGTTGCCTGTGGTCTTCTTATGGATGAAGCAGGTCTTGATTTCCGTTCTACAAAAGATTTTGATATTGTGCTTATTGTTGAGGCTTTGAACGAGGATTTTGCAAAGGTTTTCTGGCAGTTCATAAAAGACGGAGAATATGAAATCCGTGAACGTAGTAATGGTGAACCCGAATTTTACAGATTTAAAAACCCAAAAGATATTTCGTATCCCAAACAGATTGAACTATTTTCAAGAAAGAGCGATGTTCTGAAATATAATGATGTTGACAGACTTATTCCTATACATATTTCGGATGAAGTTTCAAGTTTATCTGCAATATTGCTCAATGAAGAATACTATCAACTGCTTACAAGCGGCTTGATCCGAATTGATGAGATACAGATTTTGAATTATACACATATAATTCCATTCAAGGCAAAAGCCTGGATTGACCTTAAAACACGCAAGGAAAACGGAGAGAATATCGATAGTTCCGATATTAAAAAGCATAAATATGATGTGTTTAGATTATCACA
>JAGAJQ010000127.1 GCA_017828955.1 Oscillospiraceae bacterium | reverse complement strand
GTGAACATATAAACCGAAACGGTTATACCGAGCACTATACTGAGTATTCCGCCGTAATAAAGACTTACAAAATGCGACGCTGCTATCGGAGCAAAGAGAAGCCACATTATACTTACCCCGCCGACGCCTCCTTTGAACATAAAGAAGAACATCAGTATATAAATAAAGATTATTACAACCCAGGATAACACACGCGTTGACTTTATCTTAGCAAAAATAATCAGGATAAGAATCATTGCAAGTGCTGTAATTATATTTACAGCAACCATAATCATATTTTTCTGAATGAAGCATACTCCTGCCATAACCAATGCATAGGATGCTATAAGCAGAAAGGTTATATAAAGACCGCTTCGGTTAAAGCTCCCCGCTTTTTCGTATAGATGTGTTAGATATTTTTTAAACCTACCCAGTTTAAACACAACTATCCCTCCTTTCGCAAATATTAAATAATTCACGAAGATTATACTACAAAATTTTCCATATTTCAACCACCTTTTTGACAGAATTTGTGAATTTTTTTAAAAAAGCAAAGAAGTGTGGAAAAATGACCACACTTCTTTTGTTTTGCTATATGATTTTCATTAAATCATCGCCGTTATTGATGTCATTTTTTCCGATGATTTCAATTTTTGTGAACTCATCATGGTTACATACTATAACGGGAATTGTCATGTTAAAGCCCTCTTTTAAGCCTTGTTCTCTGTCGAAAGTTATTAAAAGATCGCCTTTTTTAACTTTCTGTCCGCTTTTCACTTTCGCTTCAAAATATCTTCCTTTCAGTTTGACTGTATCTATTCCGATATGAAGAAGTATTTCAGCGCCATTATCGCAAAGGATACTTATGGCGTGTCCCGTTTCGGCAACTGTTTCAACAACGCCCGAGGCTACTGCATAAAGGTTGTTGTCATAAGGAATAACCGCAACTCCTTTTCCTAAAACCTCTGTTCTGAAAGCTTCATCGGGAACATCGGATAAAGGAATAACCTTTCCCGTTACGGGTGAACAGATTATATCAGAAACTGTTTTATGATCACCTTTTTCGATGAAATCTTCGAGTTCGGATTTTATAACAGAAACCTGAGGCCCGTAAATCGCCTGAACTCCGTTTCCGTTTACTATAACCCCCTTGGCACCGCTTTTTGTTAAAAGTTCCTTTTCACAAAGCGAGGGATTTTTTACAGTAACACGAAGTCTTGTCGCACAAGCGTCTATATCCGAAATATTTTCAATTCCGCCAAGCCCCGAGAGGATAAGTGCCGAAACGCCAGAAGATTTTTTCTCCATATCTTTTCTTGTATAGAGTTTTGTTTCTTCACCCTCTTCCTCTCTTCCGGGAGTTTTAAGGTTGAGTTTTTTAATCATAAAATAGAATATGAAATAATAGACAACGGCATAGATAAGCCCTGTTATTACTATCCATATCCAGTTTGTTTTTTCGTTGCCCTGTAAAATTCCGAAAAGGGTAAGGTCTATAAGTCCGCCTGAAAAAGTCATACCTACACCGACACCCATAATATGCATAAGCATATAGGAAAGTCCCGCTAAAACGCAGTGAACGATATACATAATCGGCGCTACAAAAAGGAATGTGAACTCGATAGGCTCTGTTATACCTGTAAGCATAGAGGTCAGTGCCGCCGAAAGAAGAAGCCCGCCTGCTACTTTTCTTTTTTCAGGGTTAGCCGCCCTATACATAGCAAAAGCCGCAGCGGGAAGTCCGAAAATCATAAAAGGGAATTTTCCCGACATAAATCTTGTTGCCGAAACAGAAAACTGTTCTGTTGATTTTGAAGCAAGTTCGGCGAAAAAGATATTCTGTGCACCCTTTATCACTTCGCCGTCTATAATAGCCGATCCGCCGAGTTCGGTCTGCCAGAAAGGCATATAGAAAACGTGGTGAAGTCCGAAAGGAATAAGCGCTCTTTCGATAATTCCGTAAACCCAGGTTCCGATATATCCCGAGCCGAGAACGAGATTTCCGAGTGCTGATATACCTGTCTGGACAACAGGCCATACAAAGAACATTAAAACTCCGACCAAAAGATAAACAAGGCTTGTTATAATGGGAACAAATCTTGTTCCGCCGAAGAAAGAAAGCACTGTCGGAAGTTTTATCTTATAAAATCTGTTGTGAAGTGCCGCTGTTCCAAGCCCTACTATTATTCCGCCGAAAACACCCATCTGCAAGGTTGTTATACCGAGCGCGGTTGTTGTTGTGTTTAAAGGGAGTGCCTCTACCCCACCGTTTGCCGCGATAAGCGTCGAGATAGACGCGTTCATTATGAGATATCCGATAGCACCCGACAAAGCGGCAACGTCTTTCTCTTTTTTCGCCATTCCGATAGCAACACCGACGGCGAACAAAAGCGGAAGATTGTCAAAAACAACACTTCCCGTTCTGCTCATTATATCGAGAAGAGTGTAGATAAAACTTCCCTCATAGATAAAAGCGTCGAGACCATAGGCTTCAAGTGTTCTCGGGTTTGTGAATGAACTTCCTATTCCCAGAAGAAGTCCCGCAACGGGCAGAAGCGCTATAGGAAGCATAAACGAACGCCCGACTCTTTGCAGAACTCCGAAAATTCTGTCTTTCATTTTTAAATACCTCCAAAGAATTCTATGGATAGTATTTTGCAAAAAATGAAAAATATGCTCTGAAAATAAAAAACCCTCTCAAAAATGAGAGGGTTTTTGAAATCATAATTAGTTGATGATTGTCTTTTCTGTTTCCTTATCGAAGATGTGAATCTTGTTAGGATCAAGAGCAACCTTGATTGTATCCTGAGGACGAGCTGTTGAACGAGGTGAAACTCTGGCTGTGAGGCTGATGCCTTCAACTGTGAGGTAAAGGAATGTTTCAGCACCCATAAGTTCTGTGATTTCAACTTCAGCGTCTACGATACCTGTCTTAGCAGCTGAGATGAACATTTCTTCGTCATGGATGTTTTCGGGACGGATACCGATGATGATTTCCTTATCAACGTATTCTTCGAGAACTTCTTCTCCACCCTTGCCTTCAGGAATTTCAACGTAGTATTTCTTTCCTGACTGCTTTCTTTCATTCCAACCGAATTCAACATTGTATTTGCCATCGATCTTTCTGAGGTAACCATCGATGAAGTTCATCTGAGGTGAACCCATGAATCCAGCAACGAACTGGTTGCAGGGGTTTTCGTAAAGGTTCTGAGGTGAGTCAACCTGCTGAACGAAACCGTCCTTCATAACTACGATTCTGTCACCCATTGTCATAGCTTCTGTCTGGTCATGAGTTACGTAGATGAATGTTGTTCCGAGTTTCTTATGAAGTTTTGAAATTTCAGTTCTCATCTGAGCACGGAGCTTAGCATCGAGGTTTGAAAGGGGTTCGTCGAGAAGGAATACCTGAGGTTCACGAACGATAGCACGGCCGAGGGCAACACGCTGTCTCTGTCCACCTGAGAGAGCCTTAGGCTTTCTGTCGAGAAGGTGTGAGATGTCGAGAATTCTTGCAGCTTCTTCTACCTTTCTTGTGATTTCGTCCTTAGGAACCTTACGGAGCTTAAGACCGAATGCCATGTTTTCGAAAACTGTCATATGAGGATAAAGAGCGTAGTTCTGGAAAACCATTGCTATATCTCTGTCACGGGGAGCAATATCGTTTACAAGGCGGTCGCCGATGTAAAGTTCACCCTCTGAGATTTCTTCAAGACCAGCGATCATACGAAGTGTTGTTGATTTACCGCATCCTGAAGGACCAACGAAGATGATGAATTCTCTGTCACGGATTTCGAGGTTGAAGTCCGAAACAGCAACTACTCCGCCGGGGTATTTCTTGTAAATTGAGCGAAGAGAAAGATTTGCCATTTAAAAAACCTCCCAAAAATATTTTGTAAAAATAGTTAGCATTTTTACGACCTTACGGTCTGCGTATATTACGCCTTACAAATATAATACCAAAAAATGCACCCCTATTTCAAGTCACTTTATACCCAAACTTGCAAAAGTGTGTTTATTTATTTTGACGAAAAAAAACAGGCGAAAAATCGTTTTTTAACCGATAGCTAAAATTAAGACTTGATTTTTTCTATTTCTTTGTGCAATATTTCCCTGCACTCCCCAAGAGCGAGATTTTCGTCGAGAAAAAGGCCTCCCATAGAGAGCCTTTTAAGGTATGTTATACGGTTTCCTACGGCCTCGAACATTCGTTTAATCTGATGAAATTTTCCTTCAAAAATTGTTAAATATACCAAATTTTCATCGTCGGTAAATTTTATCAAAGCAGGCTTGCATTCTTCTCCGCCCGATATTGTAATGCCCGATTTAAAGGCGTTTTCATACTCTTTTTCAGCCTTTTTTTCAAGTCGGCAGAGATACTTTTTCGCGACGTGTTTCGAGGGCGACAGAATGTCGTGTGCAAACTCACCGTCATCGGTTATAAGAACAAAGCCTTCGGTATCTTTGTCAAGTCTGCCCGCAGGGAAAAGTCCCTTTCTTTTAAGTTCATCGGGGAGAAGGTCAATAACTGTCGGGGCGGTGTTGTCATCGGTTGAACAGACATATCCCGCGGGTTTATTCATCATTATATATAGGTATCTTTTATAGGTGATTTCTTTTCCCGAAATGGTAACAACATCGGTTTCGGGGTCTATCTTCATATCTCCCGATTTGGCGATAATTCCGCCGACAGAAACCCTTTTCGCCCTGATTTCCTTCTTTACATCTGCCCTTGAAATCCCTGTCTGATTAGAGATGAATTTATCAAGTCTTTCCATAAAAAACTCCTTATAAAAAAGCACCGAAGACTGTTTGCCTTCGGTGCGAAAAGTTCAATCTATCTAAGAATTAAACTCCGTATTTTGTTGTTACAACGGGGATACCAACGCCCATAGTTGATGTAACTGTGCAAGACTTGAGGTATGTTCCCTTTGCAGCTGCAGGCTTAGCCTTAACGATTGCTTCCATAAGTGTTTCAAAGTTCTGTGTGAGCTTTTCAGCACCGAATGAAGCCTTACCGATGGGGCAGTGAATGATGTTTGTCTTATCGAGACGATATTCAATCTTACCAGCCTTAGCTTCTGTGATAGCCTTTTCGATGTCAGGTGAAACTGTACCAGCCTTAGGGTTAGGCATAAGTCCGCGAGGACCGAGAACTCTAGCTGCCTTACCAACAACGCCCATCATATCGGGTGAAGCGATACAAACGTCGAAATCGAGCCAGTTTTCCTTAACGATCTTATCAACGAGGTCAGCGCCGCCAACAAATTCAGCACCTGCTGCCTTTGCTACTTCTTCCTTATCTTCCTTGCAGAATACGCAAACGCGAACATTCTTACCTGTTCCGTTAGGAAGAACAACCGCACCTCTAACCTGCTGGTCAGCGTGCTTACCATCAACGCCGAGACGAACGTGGATTTCGATTGTTTCATCGAACTTTGCCTTTGCATTCTTGCAAGCTAAATCGAGAGCTTCTGTAGCTTCATACATTTTATTTCTGTCGATTGCTTTTGCGCTGTCGACATATTTCTTACCGTGTTTCATTAAATTATCCTCCTCATAAGTGGTGATAGCGGAATATTCCTCCCACTACATTTTGGGTTTATTAGTCAACAACTTCGATACCCATTGAACGAGCTGTTCCGGCGATCATGCTCATTGCATTTTCGACGTTAGCTGCGTTAAGGTCAGGCATTTTCTGTTCAGCGATCTGCTGAATCTGTGCCTTTGTAATCTTTGCAACCTTATTCTTGTTAGGAACACCTGATGCCTTGTCGATCTTACAAGCTTTCTTGATAAGAACGGCTGCGGGTGGTGTCTTTGTGATGAATGAGAATGAACGGTCTGCGTAAACAGTGATTACAACAGGGATGATAAGTCCGATGTCGTTCTTTGTTCTCTCATTGAATTCCTTTGTAAAAGCCATGATGTTTACACCGTGCTGACCGAGTGCAGGTCCAACAGGTGGTGCAGGGGTTGCTTTACCCGCTGCGATTTGCAGCTTAATGTAGCCAACTACTTTCTGTGCCATGCTTTCGCACCTCCATAAAATGTGGTAAGGCGAGTTGATGAGTCTTAGTATTTCAACTCTCCCACTTGTACGCTGTTCTTGCGTACTCATCAAAGGGGCCTATCCCCTTTAACTTCGTTTGTTAATGATTGATTTCAGTCATCAATTTTCTGAACCTGCATAATGCTGATTGTTGCGGGAGTTTCTCTTCCGAACATAGAAACGATGACTTCTGCTGTCTGATCATCAAGATTGATGCTCTTGACAACACCCACAAAGCCGTCAAGCTTACTGCCTGAAATACGGACACTGTCGCCGATTGTGAAATCGACTTCGAGCTTGTTCTGCTTTGCCTTGTCTTCGGCAGAACCGAATTTTTCAAGGAGTTTGCTGAATTCCTTATCTGTAAGCGGAACGGGTTTTGATCCGGGGCCTACAAATCCTGTAACGCCTCTGATGTTTCTTACTGCCGACCACGCATTGTTGTCGTCATCAAAAATCATCTTTACGAGAACATAACCGGGAAGAACGTTTCTTTCGTGTTCTTTGATTTTATCATCTTTCTTTTCAGAAACTGTTTCTGTGGGAACGATAACATCAAAGACATAATCCTGAAGGTTCTTGTTTTCAACAACTCTCATTATTGTTCTTGCAACGTTCTTTTCGTATCCCGAATAGGTGTGGATAACATACCATTTTGCTGTATCAGACATTATTTAACACCCTTTCTTAATACTACTAAGCGTTTCCGCCACTGAGAACGATTCTGAGAAGTTCAGCCAGACCTGCGTCAACAAGGCCTATGAATATTGCACATATAGCCATTACTGTGAGTACTATGCCTGTGTTGTGTGCGACCTGCTATTTTGTAGGCCATACAACTTTCTTGAACTCTACTCTGGCTTCTTTGAGCCACTTGACAACCTTATTGCTGTCCTTCTTTTTAGCAGGAGCTTTCTTATCCGCTGTTTTTTTCTTATCAGCCATAACTTAAAAACCCTCCGCTCTTACTTTGTTTCTTTGTGAAGAGTATGCTTGCGGCACTTCTTGCAGTACTTGTTCATTTCAAGTCTGTCAGGGTCGTTCTTCTTGTTCTTCTTAGAACAATAGTTTCTCTCCTTGCATTCTGTGCAAGCCAATGTAATTTTTACTCTCATTTCGGCACCTCCTATAAATCTGAAAGCCTCCCTCGTGAATATAAAGGGGATTTTTAACCCACTACTGAAAAATGGGCGCAAAAAATAAAACCCCTAAAACGAGGTAATAACACTATACCACAACGGACAACCGCTGTCAATAGAAAATTTCGCATTTTAAAGACATTTTGTGCACTTTTGATATTTTCATACCTTTTCTCGTTCGTCTTTATACCATTTATTATATATAAAAGGCGCAAAAGTGAATAGAAACCTTATATCTACCCATAATAACCGAAGAAACAGACAGGAGGTTTTAACTATGGATTACGGTGTTTATCTATCGGACGAGGGATTATGTTCTGAAAACGGAAGAGGCGTTACCTCGGCGGAAGCTCTTTTAGCAGGAAAATGCATAGCGTCGATCGCGAAAAAGGTTGTTATCGCACATAACGGGGAAAAATCGGCAGAGTGTCTTTCCTTGGCAGCAGCAGCAGGGGCGGCAGAAAGGGGTAGTGATGTGTTTTTTGCCTCAGCTCTCCCCGAACCCGCTTTCGACCTTGCTATGAAACTTATCGGCGCTAAAGCGGGGTGTTTTGTTTCGGGCGGAGTTTTTTCGAAGATAAAGTTCTTTTCAGAAAGAGGGCTTCCTCTCTCGACAGAAGATGAAGAGAAGATAGAAAAAACTCTTTCGGGAAAAGAAACGGCCTTTCTTTCGGGATATGGAAAAATCCGCAATATCGACGGGGTTTCTGAGGTCTATTCAGAAAGAATAAGAAACCTTTTGGGCAACATAAAAACGTCTGTTAAAATCTACTCCCCCGACAGAGAGGTTATGGCGGCGGCAGAGAGGATTTTTCCGCGTTGCAGAGGTGACGGAGATATTGTTTTCAACATTTCTTCGGACGGCAGGAAGGTTTCGGCTTTTTCACTCTCTACGGGGCATATCTTCTATGAAAAATTGCTTCTTCTTTGTTCCCTGGCGGAATTCAAAGGCGGAAACGACATTTCTCTTCCCTTTTCATCGCCCGTTATTATCGACGAAATAGCCTCGGAATACGGCAGAAAGGTAACAAGATATTATGAGAGAACGAAAGATTTTTCCGATAATGACGGAAGAAAAAACGCGCTTTACTGTCGTTTCGGCAGAGACGCTTTGACTCTCATCGCAAAGATTCTGAGATATCTCGAAGATAATGACCTTACGCTTTATGAGGCTCTGGAAAATCTTCCGCAGTTTGCAACGGTTACAAGATTTGTACCGAGAGATAATGCAGAAGATGTCTTTGAAAAAATCTGCACCAAAAAAGCGGGCAAAAACGAGGGTATCGCAAAATGTGAAAACGGCGAAAGGGTTATCATAAAACCTGCTAAATCGGGACGTGGATTTACTCTTATCGCAGAAAGTTTCAGAACAGAGACCGCTTCGGAACTATGCGATTTCTATGAAAAAAAGATAAAAACGCTTTAAATACGCTATGAAAGTGCGGGATACGACGTATTTTCCGCACTTTCATCAGTTTGACAAATACGCTGTATTATGGTACACTAAAATAGATTAACCTGAACTTTTTAGGGGAGAGTCCCTATAAATATAAAATACATACACAAAAACACTATAAATCCCTGTATTCCGAGGGAGAGGCGATATGCATAAGGCAGAGGCACTCCGTTGACGTTTTACGGAAAAAGGGGTTTCCGACTAATGAAAGGCGGTTAAGATTTGGAAAAAAAGAACAATTCTAAACTCAGCGGTTTCGGGAAAAAGACGGAAAAAATTCCCGAAAAGGCGGCAAGAAAGCCTCTTACACCCAAAGCGGCCAATTTTGCCGAATACGAGGCTATGATGAACGAAAAGAAAAAAGCAGAAAAGAAAAAGCAGAAGGAAAAGAAAAAGCCCGTTACAGAAAAAGCTTCAAAGAAAACGGCTAAACCCATAAAAAACGCAAAGCCTAAACAGAATGTAAAAAAGCAGACAAAACAGAATAATGCCAAGAAACCTGCTCCCGAAAAGAAGAAAGAAACAGCGATTTCTTACGCTGAATACGCTTCAAAACAGAGAGAGGTTTTAGAAACACTTTACAGAGGCGGAAAGAACACTCCCCTCAAAATCATTCCCATAGGCGGGCTTAATGAAATAGGCAAAAACCTTACTGTATTCGAATGCGGAAACGATATGTTCATCGTCGATTGCGGACTCGCTTTCCCCGATACAGAACTCTACGGCGTTGACATAGTTATCCCCGAATTCACATATATCGAACAGAATATCGACAAACTCCGCGGTATCGTTATTACACACGGACACGAAGACCACATAGGCGGTCTTGCTTATCTTCTTAAAAAGGTAAAAGCACCCGTTTATGCAACAAAGCTTACAATAGGTCTTATCGAGGGAAAACTCAAAGAGCATAACCTTTCGGGTGAAGTAACTCTCAACGTTTCGAGACCGGGTAAGATAGTTAAAATGGGATGTATGGCGGTTGAATTCATAAGAGTAAACCATTCTATCCCCGACGCCTGCGGATTTGCTATCCATACACCTGCGGGTGTTGTTGTCCACACAGGCGACTTCAAGGTTGACTATACCCCCATTGAAGGCGGAATCATTGACCTTGCACGTTTCGGCGAACTCGGAAGCAAGGGTGTTTTGGCACTTATGTCTGACTCGACAAACTCCGAAAGAGCGGGCTATACACAGACAGAAAGAACTGTCGGAAAAGCATTCGACAAACTTTTTGAAGACGCTGACGGAAAGAGAATTATAATAGCGACATTCTCATCAAATATCCACAGAATTCAGCAGGTTATCAACTGTGCGAAAAAATACGGCAGAAAGGTTGCCGTTTCGGGAAGAAGTATGGTAAACGTTATTTCAACTGCGGTTGAACTGGGTTACCTTGACGCTCCCGACGGAATTATCATAGATATCGACCTTATCAACAGATATTCCCCCGAACAGATAGTTATCGTTACGACAGGAAGTCAGGGCGAACCTATGTCGGCACTTTCGCGAATGGCTATGAACGACCATAAGAAAGTGTCTATCACCCCTATGGACTATATCATAATTTCGGCAACACCAATACCGGGAAATGAAAAGCTTGTTACAAAGGTTGTAAACGAACTTATGACCTTAGGTGCTACCGTTATATACGAGTCAATGTATGACGTTCACGTTTCGGGACACGCTTGTCAGGACGAACAGAAGCTTATTATGGCGCTTACAAGACCTAAATTCTTCATTCCCGTTCACGGCGAATACAAGCATCTTAAAAAACACGCAGAAACAGCTGTCGGAATGGGTATCTCCGAAGAAAATATCATAATAGGTTCAAACGGAAATGTTATTGAAACCAACGGCGAAGATATAAAGATAACGGGACAGGTACCTGCGGGAAGAGTTCTTGTTGACGGTCTCGGCGTCGGAGATGTAGGGTCAATAGTTCTTCGTGACAGAAAGCATCTTGCCGAAGACGGACTTATCATTGCTGTTTCAACTGTCGATTTTGAAAACGGACAGATCCTTTCGGGGCCCGATATTATTTCACGAGGCTTTGTTTATGTAAGAGAGTCTGAGGAACTTATGTCGGAAGCGAGAAATATCGTTGTTTCAGAACTTGAAGACGCCCTTATGGCAGGAACTTCGGACAGAAACAATATAAAGACAAAAATCAAGGACGCTCTTTCGGGATATATCTATAAAAAGACAAAGAGAAGTCCTATGATACTCCCTATACTTCAGGAACTATAACTTAAAAGGATTTACTACCTAAAAGGCGGTGATTTATATGAAGGGTAAAAAATGGCTGTTGTTTCAGGTGACGGGTGCGGCACTTGTTTTCACAGCGTTCTGCTCGGCGGCGATTATTATAAAGGACAGCGAAATTTTATCCTGGACAATGCTTTTCGTTACAGCGATTGTAAGCTTTGTGTTCATTATGCAGTTTGTGATAGCGCAGAAGAATATCCACAGATATATCGCAGAGGTTGACGAACAGATAAACAATACAGAGCGTGAAACAATATACAACTTCCCCGCGCCGACAATTATTGTCGATGAAATCGGAAAGATAGTATGGTTCAACAAACGCTTTATGGAATATATCTATGAATCGGGTGACCCTTTCGGCGTCAATATACAGTCGGTTATCCCCGACCTTGACCTTGAAAAAGCCGCTATGCGAAACGGAACAATAATCGAATGTAAGGAAAAATACTACCGCATATGTGCTTCTGTAAATAAAAAAGATGACATCGAACTCCGTATGCTCTATTTCGAAGATGTTACCGATTATATTCTTTTAGAGCAGGATTTCAAAAACACAAGACCCGCGGTTATGCTTGTTACTCTCGATAACTATGAAGATTTATTGCAGAGTATCAAGGAAAGTGACAAGGCGAGAATTCTTATCCAGATTGAAAAGCTTATGGAAGGCTTTATCGAAGAAAACGAGGGGCTTCTCAGAAAAACGGCGCCCGATAAGTTCCTTGTCATTTTAGAGGAACAGAAAATAGCGTCTGTTATCGAAAACAGATTCAAAATTCTTGATACCGCGAGACAGATAGTGGTTGACGATAAAATGACGGTTACTCTTTCTATCGGCGTCGGAAGAGGCGGAAACCTTATCGAATCCGAAGATTTTGCAAAGCAGGCACTTGATATGTCACTCGGAAGAGGCGGCGACCAGGCGGCTGTCAAAACAGAAAACGACTATCAGTTCTTCGGCGGTGTTTCAAAGGGAATTGAAAAGCAGACAAAGGTTAAAACCCGTATGATCGCAAAGGGCATTATGGGTCTTATCGAAGAAAGCACAGCCGTTTATATAATGGGACATCGTTTCGGCGACCTTGACAGCATAGGTTCCGCAGTGGGTCTTGCTGAGGCTGTAAGAAATCTCGGTAAGGCAGTAAGCGTTGTTGTCAACACGGAAGAAAACCTTGCTATTCCCCTTATCGACAGAATAAACGAGATGGACGAAAACGCAGAAACTCTCTTTATAACTCCCGATGAGGCGATTTCGGAAATTACTCCTACATCTCTTCTTATTATAGTTGACACACACAATCAGGATATCGTTGAATCTCCCGAACTTTACAAAAAGGCAAAGCAGGTTGTTGTTATCGACCACCACAGAAAGATGACCAACTACATAGAGAATGCGGTTATATTCCACCACGAGCCCTATGCATCATCGGCATCTGAAATGGTAACGGAACTTGTTCAGTATTTCGGCGACGCAGGCAAACTCAGTCAGTATGGTGCTGAGGCTCTCCTTGCGGGAATTATGCTTGATACAAAGAGTTTTGTCATGCGAACAGGCGTAAGAACATTCGAGGCGGCAGCTTATCTTCGTAAAATGGGTGCGGATACCGTTGCGGTTCGTTCACTCTTTGCAAACTCGATGGAATCTTATCACGAAAAGACAAAGCTTGTTGCATCGGCAGAAGTTTATGAAAGATGTGCAATAGCAACAAACGATACTGCTATCGAAAACATAAAGGTTGTCGCTCCTCAGGCGGCAGATGAACTTTTAGGTATCGCAGGGGTTGATGCGGCATTCGTTATCTATATGAATAACGGAATGGCTTGTTTCTCGGCAAGGTCACTCGGTGCTATGAATGTTCAGATCGTTATGGAAAAACTCGGTGGCGGCGGTCATCAGACAATGGCAGGCGCACAGATTGAGGGAATGTCACTCACTGAAGCAAAGGAAGCCTTAATAAACGCAATAGACCAGCACAGAAAGGAAATAAGCTAAATGAATATCAAGAAATTTTCAGTCGTTTTCTTTTCTGCTGTAATGATTTTTGCGATGACTTCCTGCAGTAAGAAAGAAACTCCCGAAGAAGAAAAATATCATTTCGGCGGTGCGAAAACTATTTATGATGTAAGAGAACATCTTACCCACGGAAAAGTGCTCACTCAAAATTTTTATCTTACAGTAAACGAAACAGGCGGGGATTTTGAGGCATATACAGAATTCTATCGCACTGACAAAAATGAAATAAGACTTATCCGCTATGACGGATATCAGACAAGATTTATAAGAGAAGAAGATAAATATATCATCGTTGACGATATAAAAGAAACGGCGGCTGTTTATCCTTATGAAAACACCCACGACGACATTATGTGGTCGGATATGGATTTTCTTATATCTGTAATCGATATGGCACTTTCGGGGGAACTGATGAGTTCGGGCTATTCTGAAGAAACAAAGGACAGTTTCACAGAAACCTACAAAACAGAAAACGGAGATGAATTCTCTTTCTGGATATCAGACGGCAAACTTAAAAATGCGGTTATTACAGATAAATCAGGCAAAATTATCGCTACCTATGATGTATATTATGACAGCAAGGGCGGAGATAAAAATCTTTTTAAATACAAAGGCTATAAAGTTACAGATATGCACATAGAAAAAACAGAAACAACAACTACGGAGGAATAATAAAATGAAGGTAATATTTTTAAAAGACGTTAAGGGAACTGCAAAAGCAGGAGAAGTAAAGGAAGTTGCAGACGGATTTGCAAGAAACTCTCTTATTCCTAAAAAACTCGCGGTTGAAGCTACTGCTGAGAATATGTCGGAACTTAACGGAAAGAAAGCATCAGAACAGCATAAGATTGACGTTGCAAGAGCAGAAGCTATGGAATATGCCGAAAAAATCAAGGGCAAGAAGATAACTCTCAAAGCAAAGGCAGGTCAGGGCGGAAAGCTTTTCGGTTCTGTTACTGCTTCTAACATCGCAGATGAAATCGCAAAGCAGTTAGGCGTTAAAGTTGACAAGAAAAAGATAAACGTTGCCGATATAAAGGCTTTCGGAACATTCACAGCAGAAGTAAAACTTTATACAGGTATCTCAGCAGAAGTTTCGGTTGAGGTTGTGGAGGGTTAAACCACTATGAACTTTGATAGTTTAAAAGACAATGATGCTACAAGAAGCATTGAATACGAACAGACTGTCATAGGTGCGATTTTACTCAATCCGAACGCCGTTGCCGACGCTATGGAAATAGTAAAGGCGGAATATTTTTCAGAAGAAAACCACAGAAAACTCTTTCAGATAATTGTCAACAAATTCACTTTAGGTGAAAAAGCCGACGCAATGACAGTTCTGAATGACGCTGTCGATGAAGGTGTTTTTCAGACATCGGCAGAAGGAAAGAAATATCTTCTTTCTATTATGGACGAAGTTCCCACAACGGAAAACATAAGGGATTATTGTGAAATTCTCCGCGATAAATATGAAAAGCGTGCGCTTATTGATGCAATGCAGGAAATAGCTTCTGCGGCTATGGAAAGCGGAGAAAAATCATCGGCACTTTTAGATCTTGCCGAACAGAAAATCTATGACATAAGAAAAGGCAAGGATACAACGGGTCTTGTTAAAATCGAAGACGCTCTTGTTACTGCATTTGATAACCTTAAAAAAATCAGCGGTGAAGACAGAGACAAATATCTCGGGGCTAAAATGGGTTTTGCAGACCTTGACAGAACTCTTACAGGTCTTAACAAATCAGACCTTATCGTCGTTGCTGCACGTCCCGGTATGGGTAAAACCGCGTTTGCGCTCAATATTGTTACAAATGCCTGTATGAAAAACGAGGGTATGAAAGTTGCGGTTTTCTCTCTCGAAATGTCAAACGAACAGCTTGTAATGAGAATGCTCTCTTCTGAATCGAGAGTTCCGAGTCAGAGCCTTAAAACAGGAAATATCTCAGGCGAGGAATGGGAACGTCTTTCAATAGGTGCGGCACATCTTGCCAAAATGAATATATATCTTTCAGACGCAGGCGGACTTACTGTTCCTCAGATGAAAGCAAAACTCAGAAGAATAAAGGGCTTAGGACTTGTTGTTATCGACTACTTACAGCTTATGGATTCAGCAAAAGTAAAAAGCGGAAACCGAGTTGAAGTTGTTTCTGAAATCACAAGACAGCTTAAACTTATGGCTAAGGAACTTGATGTTCCCGTTATCGTTCTTTCACAGTTAGCGCGTGGACCCGAAAGCAGAACAGACCATAGACCTATGCTTTCAGACCTTCGTGAATCGGGTTCAATAGAACAGGACGCAGACATAGTTATGATGCTTTATCGTGATGCATATTATCACCCTGAAACAGACCAGCAGAATATATCTGAATGTATTGTTGCGAAAAACAGACACGGCGAAGTAGGAACAGTAAATCTTGTCTGGGACGGACAATACACAAGATTTTCGGGAATGGCGAAAGAGTAGAATTATGATACATAAACCTGAAATACTCGCTCCCGCAGGGAGTTTAGAGAGCGTTTACGCTGCTGTAAGATGCGGCGCCGACGCTGTTTATCTCGGTGGAAAGGAATTTTCCGCAAGAGGAAATGCAACAAATTTCACCGAAGATGAACTTAAAGAGGCGGTTTCTTACTGCCATTTAAACGGAGTTTCAGTTCATCAGGCGATAAATACTATTGCCTTTGACAAGAATTTCTCTGATGTTTTAAAAGTTGCCGTCCGTTCCGCAGAAATCGGAGTGGACGCATTTATTATTCAGGACTTGGGCGTTTTTTCGGTAATAAAAAACGCTCTTCCCGATATGCCCTTACACGCTTCGACACAGATGACAATCCATTCCGTAGATGGTGCTAAAAAAGCTATGGATATGGGATTTTCGAGGGTTGTTTTATCGAGAGAACTTTCTCTTTCGGCGATAGAAGAAATCTGTAAACTGCCCGTTGAAGTTGAAGTTTTCATTCACGGTGCTTTATGTATGTCCGTTTCGGGACAATGCTTTATGTCCGCTATGATAGGCGGAAGAAGTGCTAACAGAGGACTTTGCGCACAGAGTTGCAGACTCCCCTTTTCTGCCGATAAATCGGATTATTATGCTCTTTCTTTGAAAGACCTTTCATATATCCCCGAGATACATTCACTCGTTGATGTGGGGGTAAAATCCTTTAAAATAGAGGGGCGAATGAAACGTCCCGAATATGTTGCGTCGGCTGTAAACGCCGTAAAGAACGCACTTTCGGGTGAAAAATACGATATGAGCGTTTTGAAATCCGTTTTCTCACGTGGCGGTTTTACCGACGGATACTTAAAAGAAACCTTAGGTAAAAATATGTTCGGGATAAGAGAAAAAGAAGATGTCGTTTCAGCGAAAGACTACTTCCCCGAAATCCGTGAACTTTACAGAAGAGATATCGGAAGAAGAGAGATTTCTTTCTCTCTTAAAGCACGCGAAAATGAGGAAATCAAACTCACTGCTTTTTGTGACGGAAAAGAAGTTACTGTTTCGGGCGATGTTCCGAAAAAAGCTGAAAACAAACCCTCTGACGAAAATTTCTTTAAAGAAAAGCTTTCTAAACTCGGGGGAACTCCCTTTATTTTAAAGGAAATAAACTGCGATACAGACACTGATATCTTCGTTCCCGCTTCGGCTGTAAACGACATAAGAAGAAAAGCGGTTGAAGAAATTTCAAAACTTTTAACAGAAAACAAAAAGCATACTGTTAATAAAGATGTTCTTAAAAAAGGCGAAAGATATATCCCCCAGAACCCCTCTTACATAAGAATTTCTGTTAAAAAAGCAGAACAGATAAAGGGACTTTCGGACAAGGTAAAAGAGATAATTCTTCCGCTTTCTGAATATGAAAAAGTTGACGCTTCTGATAAAATTCTTCTCTCTCTTCCACGTTTTATTACAGACGAAAAAAGCGTTAGAGAAACTCTTAAAAAAACAAAAGAAAAGGGATTTTCTCATATCTACTGCAACAACATCGCTCATTTTGAAACGGCGAAAAATCTTGGGTTTATCTGTCACGCAGGGTTTGGAATGAACATCGCTAATTCATATTCACTCGATATGATAAAGGATATGGGTGCTACCGACGCCGAGCTTTCTTTTGAAATGAAACTTTCGCAGATTTCATCGCTTTCGGGCAACATAAAAAGAGGAATTATAACATATGGCAGACTTCCTCTTATGCTTACAAGAAACTGTCCCATAAAATCTCAGGTCGGCTGTAAAAACTGCAAGAAAATTCTTACCGACAGAAAGGGTGCGAAATTCCCCGTTTACTGTTATGGTGATTATGCAGAAATCCTTAACTGCAACATTCTCTACCTCGGCGATAAAAAGGACGAAATAAAGGGCGTTGATTTTATGACAATGCTTTTTTATGATGAGTCAGCAGAAGAAATCAACAAAGTTGTAAACGACTTTATAAACGAAAAAAATCCTCCCGCAGATTTTACGAGAGGGCTTTATATGAGGGGTGTTATCTGATGAAAATAAAGCTTTTGAGAGAGGGTGCAAAAATCCCACAAAGAGCGACAGAGGGTGCAGCGGGTTATGATTTATGCGCTTGTATTGAAAGTGATATCGTTCTTAAACCGCGTGAAATAAAAATCATTCCGACAGGTATTTCTGTTGCGGCAGAAAAAGATACCGCAGTTATGATTTATGCCCGAAGCGGACTTTCGACAAAACACGGCGTTTCGCTTGCCAACGGGGTCGGTGTTGTTGACAGCGATTACAGAGGTGAAGTGGGCGTTGCGCTTATCAACAACGGAAGCAACGATTTTACAGTCGAAAACGGAATGAGAATTGCTCAGATGGTTATAACACCCGTTTTAACGCCAGACCTCATAGTTTCTGATGACCTTTCAAAAACAGAACGTGGCGAAGGCGGATTTGGTTCGACGGGAGCGAAATAATTTATAATGGAAATGCTTATTGAAATAATAGTATGCCTTATAGCAGGCTGCGGAGCAGGGCTGGGAACAGGCTTTGCGGGAATGAGTGCTGCAGTTGTTATAACACCTATGCTTGTTACATTTCTCGGTCTGCCTGCTTACAGTGCAATAGGAATAGCGCTTGCGAGCGATGTTTTAGCAAGTGGAGTCAGTGCATATACATATCACAAAAACAAGAATATCGACATAAAAAACGGAATCGTTATGATGATTGCCGTTCTGATATTTACATTCATAGGAAGTTTTGTTGCAAGTTTTGTTCCCAATGAAGCAATGGGCGGAACATCTGTTTTTATGACAACCGTTATGGGAATAAAATTCATAATAAGCCCTGTAAACACAACAAAAGAAGCGATGAACAG
>JAGAJQ010000126.1 GCA_017828955.1 Oscillospiraceae bacterium | reverse complement strand
ATTTTCTCCGATAACAACTTCAACAGCGATAAATTCATAGGCTGTATCAGCATATTCGTTGTCTGCGATAACAAACTCTGCCATGCCTACCGCTTCAAGAATACCGCATCTGTTGTCGTTTTCAAGGTCAACGACAAGAGTTCCCACTTCGTTGCCGTTATTATCATATCCGCTGATGAAAGCGGGTAAATAATCAGACCATGTTCCCATAAGCGAAAGTGTATTGTCATTGATATAGATATATTCAAAATCAACATTGGTAATCTTATACGCTCCGCCGAGTTCGTCGATAGTCTTCCCGCCGACATTCTTTATTGTAAGGTCGCCGTTCATATCCATAGGCTTATCGAGATATATCGTATAGCCCGCACAATCAAGGATTACGCTGTGTTCAGGCATATCAAAACCGTTGTATGAAGCATCTGAAAGAAGAGTTACTGTATCCCCTTCTGTTGTAGCATCAAAAGCATCTTCAAGAGATGTATATTCTGTTTCGCCTACTTTTGCAACAGGTTCGTTTGATGCAAGTTTGAAATTCTTCGCGTGGTTTTTATATGCATATGTAGTGGATGTACATTTTTTTGCGGAATAAACATATTCTCTGTCGCCGGATTTTTTGGGAGTATGTTCGTTATATCTTTTTCCGTTTGATACAAATCCGTTTGTGAAGTCATATGATGTTCCGTCGCTGTCGACAACATTGAAGTAGTTATAACTATATCCGACATCTTCGTCATCCCATGTTACATCGACATTATACCATTCAGTAACTCCGTTACTGTTTTCAAGACCTATCTGGTTCCATGCGTGTCCCCCGCCGTTACCGACACCTGTAATATACATAACATCGATATCAAGTGCGTTCATGAAAAGCTGGAAAGTCTTTGCATAGGATTCACAAACCGCTTCTCCGTCTATAAGAACACCGCTTATGTCGTGTGCGTGGTCTGCTTCGATGTATTCGGTTTTCTGACAGATATAGTTATGGATATACCATTCCTTTGAATAATCATTGCCATAAGCTTCTGCTTTTTCTATAACAGATTCTACTTCTTCGAAAAGTTCTTCCTTGACCTGCATTCTGTCATCGCCGTAACGATAATCAATCGAACCATCATCAAGAGCGAACTGGAATCCGACAATATGAGTATCAGTCGCCCATGAAATATAACTGTGTCCCATCCAGAAGAACTGTGGGTTATCGTTTTTGAGTGCTACATATACTTTGAATAAAGAATCAGAATCAATATCTTCAACGGGGATTGAACAATCTAATTCAGGGAAATAATACCCACTGTACTTTTCCACATATTCAGCATCGTATGACGCACTTTCGTCGATAGTACATGCTATATTGTAAAGTTCATCATATGCTTCTTTCTGAGCAGTTGTAAGCGAGTTATATCCGACCGTACTGCTGTATTCGGATTTTGATGAAGAATATGATGAAAAATATCTGGAACTTTCTGCATATGTAGAATTTCCGTCATCGGATTCTGTTCCGACATATTCCATTACAAAATATTCGTAAGGAAGTAATCCTTCTCCCTCAACATCAGAAATGTAATGTTCAATGAGGATTCCTTCCTCAGAAGGTTCTTCAACGGGTGTTTCCTCTGTAACATCCGTTTCTTCGGGAATTTCCTCTGTAACATCCGTTTCTTCGGGTGTTTCTTCGGTTACATCTGTTTCTTCAGGTGTTTCTTCGGTTACATCCGTTTCGTCAGGTGTTTCTTCGGTAACATCCGTTTCTTCAGGTGTTTCTTCGGTTACATCTGTTTCTTCGGGTGTTTCCTCTGTAACATCCGTTTCTTCGGGTGTCACTTCGGGGACATCTGTTTCCTCAGGT
>JAGAJQ010000125.1 GCA_017828955.1 Oscillospiraceae bacterium | reverse complement strand
TCATAAAAAGGAATTACTTGACCTGTGACAACATTTTCTATAGTAGTTATTCCTTCAGGAAACTTACTTAATTTAATTTTAGATTGTTCTTTTAACAATTTTTCAACTAACTTTTCCCTTTGACATAAAGTATTCACCCATAGCACAACCTGCGTAAGGAGCGATATACTGAAGGGGTGCGAGTTCCGACGCTGTTGCTGAAACAACAATTGTATAATCCATAGCACCGTTTTTAGCGAGAGTTTCAACAACGTTTGCTACTGTTGAACGTTTCTGTCCTATTGCAACATAGATACAGATTACGTCTTTATCCTTCTGGTTGATGATTGTATCAAGAGCGATCGCAGTTTTACCTGTCTGACGGTCACCGATGATAAGCTCACGCTGGCCTCTTCCGATAGGGATCATAGAGTCGATAGCCTTGATACCTGTCTGGAGAGGAACGTTAACTGATTTTCTTGTAATGATACCGGGAGCGATTTGCTCTATGGGTCTTGTTTCTGTTGTGAGGATAGGGCCTTTGCCGTCTATCGCCTGTCCGAGTGAGTTTACTACTCTTCCGAGAAGTTCATCACCGACGGGAACAGAAACGATTTTTCCTGTACGCTTTACTGTATCGCCTTCCTTGATGCCTGTATCGTCACCGAGCATAACCGCACCGACGAATTCCTGTTCAAGGTTTAATGCCATACCGTAAACGCCGTTTGAAAACTCGAGAAGTTCGTTTGACATACACTTCTCAAGCCCGTGGATATTTGCAATACCGTCGCCGACTGTAACTACTGTTCCGATGTCGGTATTTTCAATCTTATTACTGTAATTCTTAATCTGTTCTTTAATAAGACCGGTAATTTCATCTGGGCGCAAATTCAATTTGTTCACACCTTTCGGTTTTAAAATTTATGCTATTATTGATTTTACTGATGTTTTTATTCCTTCAAGTCGGTTTCTGATACTTGAATCCATACGGACATTATCATAATCAAGGATAATTCCCCCGAGAATTGATTTATCCGTTTTTTCAACGAGAGTTATCTTCTTTCCGCTGACGCTTTCAAGTTTTGCCTTGAGTTTTGTTTTAAGTGCGTCTGAAAGAGGCTCTGCTGTTGTAACTTTAACTTCAATTATTCCGTTATAATCGTTGTAAAGTGATTTAAGACACTCAGAAATTCCCATAAAGGAGGACATACGATTTTTTTCTGTTATTACGAAAAGAAAATTCATCGCATATTCTGAAAGTTTTCCCGAGAAAACTTTATTAAGACTTTCTTTCTTCTCATCGAAAGAAATAGTCGGAGAAGATAAAAGCTTTATAAAATCGGGGTTTTCACCGAGTATTTCTGCTGTTTCAAAAATTTCGGTGCATAAGGTTTCGAGGCAATTCTGTTCCTTACCGAGACCAAATACCGCTTCGGCATAAGTTTTTTCAACAATTCCTGCCATTACAGTTCACCCACATTTTCAATAAATTCCTCGATAAGTCTGTCGTTATCCTTTGTTGTGATTTCTTTTTCGACAACCTTTTCTGCGACAGCTATTGCTATTTCGGAAATTTCGTCCTTTATCTGATTTACTGCACGTTTCTTTTCGCGCTCGATATCTTCGTTAGCCTTACTGATGATACCTGCTGCCTCATTTTTAGCGGCAAATACAATTTCATCTGAACGCTGCTGAGCTTTTAAAGTGGCGTTTCTGATAATATCTGCGGATTCTTCTTTTGCGTTACGGATTTTTTCATCGTATTCAGCTTCGAGAGCCTTTGCGGTTTCTCTTGCTTTATCCGCTTCGGAATAAGAATCTTCAACATATTTCTGTCTGTCTTCAAGGATTTTGTTTACCTTTCCGAAAAGAAAATGTTTTATTACCAGAAAGAGAATCAGAGTATTGAGGAGAGTTCCGACAATAGTACCGGGGTCTATCGACAGGAACTCAAGATTAAGAGCACCTGACGCTATGCACGGTAATATCATTTCAACGCTCATATAGTCCTCCTGATATTAAAGGAAATATTTGATAAAGGGATTACCGAAGAGAAGAATGAGGGCAACTACGAAACCGTAGATACCTGTTGTTTCGGCAACAGCACAACCGATGAACATTGTTCTTGTTACATCTCCCTGTGCTTCGGGCTGACGAGCGATAGCTTCACAAGCCTTACCAACTGCATAACCTTCACCGATACCAGGGCCGATACCTGCGATCATCGCAAGACCTGCGCCTATTGCGGAACCCATAAGAACGAGTGCCTGAAAAAATCCCATTTCATTCTGAAAATTCATAAAATTTGACCTCCATTATTTTAATTTAAATAATAAACTTAATTATTTTTTGTCATCGGGAATACAGTTTCCTACGTTAGCCATTGTAAGCATAACGAAGATGAACGCCTGCATAAATCCGCTGAACAAATCGAAATAAACCGAGAGGACGGCAGGGATACCAACCTGCAATACACCGATTTTCAATTCTCCCATGCTGAAGTAAAGGTGAAGTTTTGCCGAAAGATTGGCAAGTGCCCAATAAATCAACGATGTGATAACCATTCCGCCTGCGACATTTCCGAAATGACGGAGACCCATAGAAATAGGCGTCATAACTTCGGAGAAGATGTTCATAGGCGTCAATACGAAAATAGGCTCGGTAAATCCTTTAAGATAACCGCCGATACCACTGTATTTGAGTTTGGTATAAGTTATCATAACAAGACATATAAGTGCCCAGGATATTGTGACACTCGCGTCTGCTGTCATTGAGCGAATACCTAAAAGGCTGACAAGGCTTCCTGTTATGGAGAAGACGAATATTGTCGCGATGTAAGGTGCGTATACGAGGTGTGACGGGCCCATATTGTCCTTGACGAGTTTGTTGACGGTTTCGACTATCCATTCAGCAACTACCTGTCTTTTTGTCGGGATTTTTCCCATTCCGTGAGTAAGCCATATAACAAACAGACTGATTATTACAACCAGAACAAACCCTATAACGACGGATTCGGTTATATTTATCGTTCCTATAAGGGGCAGGTCAAAACTGAACAGCACACCAGGACCGCTTACTCCTCCGAAATCGCCCGACTGAGCAATTCCCATATTACTTTCCCTCCTTTTTGTCAGAATAGATTGATTTGATTGCATATATCGGTTTGACATAAAGAAAAGGAATTAAAACCCCTATTGTGTCAAACAAATCCGATACGAGTGAAATGAATATTGCCACAGCAACGATAATGCTGCGGATTGCATAACTTGATGCCATTTTTCTTTTTGCACGTTTTTCGTTTTTATCAAGTGAAAAACGCTTGAAAGCGATCTCTACATCTTCACCAAGAACGAT
>JAGAJQ010000124.1 GCA_017828955.1 Oscillospiraceae bacterium | reverse complement strand
GCTGTTATACTAACGGCACATTCGGGAAGGCTTGTTCCCATTGCAACGATGGTAAGACCTATTATCATTGATGAAACGCGAAGTCTTTTAGCGACGGATGAACTTCCGTCAACGAAGAAATCAGCTCCCTTTATAAGCAGAACAAAGCCTGCTACAAGGGAAAGAATTGCGAGTAAAATTTCTGTCATTTTTTTCTCCTCCTGAAATTAAAAGGGCTTAAGTTCTGAAAGGTCGAACGGAGTTTCCTGATAAACGCAGTAGTTAAGCCAGTTTGAGAAAAGCTGGTTTGCGTGACAGCGCCATGTGAAAACAGGCTCGTTTTCGGGGTTGTCATCAGGGAAATAGTTATAGGGGATTTCAATGGGAAGTCCCTTATTTTTATCTCTGAAATACTCGTTTGAAAGGGTATCTCTGTCGTATTCGGAATGACCTGTTATAAAGAACTGTCTGCCGTTTTTGCTTGCGACCATATGAACACCTGAAAGTGAGGACTCTGTCAAGATTTCAAGTTCTGATACTTTTTCGATATCCTCTCTCTTTATCTCTGTGTGTCTTGAATGGGGAACATAGAAAAGTTCATCAAAGCCTTTTAAGATCTTATTTGAATAATTGACAAGATAATGAGGGAATATTCCGAACATCTTTTTGGGAAGCGCGTATTTCGGAATGTTATAATGGCGGTAAAGACCTGCCTGTGCACCCCAACAGATATGGAGTGTTGAAAAGACGTTTGTTCTTGTCCAGTCCAAGATTTCGCAGAGTTCAGCCCAATAGTCAACTTCTTCGAATTCTATCTGTTCAACAGGTGCACCTGTTATAATCATACCATCATAACGATTATTCTTTATCTCGTCAAAGGTTGTATAGAATTTTACAAGGTGATCCTGCGAGGTATTCTTTGAAACGTGGGATTTTGTCTGAACAAAATCAATGTCAACCTGAATGGGTGTATTTGAAAGAAGCCTTAAAATCTGTGTTTCGGTTTCTATCTTTTTTGGCATAAGGTTTAAGATTGCGATTTTAAGAGGACGAATGTCCTGATGTTCTGCTCTGTCATCGGACATTACAAAAATGCGTTCTTCCTGTAAGGTTGAAAAAGCGGGAAGATTGCTTGGTATTTTGATAGGCATACTTCACACCTCCTGAATTTCTTTAAAATAATACATAAAATTATATCATATATAAGGCTTGAAGTCAAGAAAACAGGCATAAGGCGGATATTCCCGAGGCTACTGAATAAAACAGTCAAAAACGCCAATAATCAGATTGAAAATTTTTTCGGGAGGTCTTTTAAGATGAAGACAAACAGACTTTTAATAGCTATGATAACAGGACTTATCTTTACTTTATCGGTTTCTTTTTCGGATATTATGGAATTTAAGAAAAATCTCGGCAATATAGAAAGTAATGTTTTAAGGCTTCATATAATAGCTAATTCGGACAGTGAACAGGATCAGTCTTTAAAACTTATGGTGAGAGATGGTATACTCTCAGGTTATTCGGAAATTTTTGAAAATTCTGATGGAATTGATGAGATTGTCAAAACGGCAAAGGAACATCTTTTGGAGATAGAAAAAACTGCAGAAAAGATTATTCGTGAAAACGGATTTTTCTATGATGTTTCCTGCGAGGTTGTAAAGATGGATTTTGACAAGAAAGATTATGAAAACTTTACTATGCCGAAAGGGTTTTATAATGCTCTGAGAATAAAAATAGGAAGTGCTGAGGGGAAAAACTGGTGGTGTGTTATGTATCCGCCTTTATGCGTTCCCGCGACAACCGAGGCTGATTTATCAGAGTATCTTACAGAAGAAGAGATTGATATTATAACTAATCCGAAACGCTATGAAGTGAGATTCAAATGTGTTGAAATATATGAGAAATTATTTGGACACAAAAATTCGGACGGGTTGACGGGTCGGTAGATTTGTTGTAAAATTATAAGAGTGAAAAGGAGGCGGGAATTATGGTTGAATTTTTGCTTGGCGGTTCGGGAACGGGTAAATCCACTGAACTTATTTCAAAGATAAAAGAAACTTCGGAAAAGGGAAGAAAATGCATTGTTATAATCCCTGACCAGTTTTCTTTTGAATATGATAAAAAACTTTATAACGCCCTTGGTGCTAAGATGTATAATAACCTTACGGTTTTATCATTCGGCAGACTTTCTTCTGACATATTTATGCATTTCGGCGGAAGAAAGGGAAGTTATGCAAGTGAGTGTTCGAAACTTGCTCTTACATATATTGCTATAAATAATGTAAGAGAAAATAATGGTTTTATCTATTTCGGAAAGATGTCACGTTCGGGAAGTTTTGCGAAAGCTGTTATGAACGAAATAAAAGAACTCTGTTATGCGGGGATTAAATCGGAAGATTTACTTTCGGCGTCAGCTTCTTGCAACGGCAGAGAAAAGTCGAAAGCGATTGATATTGCGAATGTTTTCTGTGAATACGAAAAGCTTCTTTCTGAAAGAAACTTGAAAGACAATATAAGCGATGTTGAATATGCTTCTGAAATCGCAAAGAACAACGGGTATTTTAAAGATACAGATGTTTTTATAGATGAGTTTCAGACATTTCCTGCTGATCAGATGAAGATGATAGAAGTTATGGCAGAAACGGCTGATAATCTTACTGTTTGTCTTACTACGGATAATCCTGCGTCGAGACTTCCGCTTTTTTCAGCTGTAAACAGAAGCTATGCGAGAATACACGGAATTGCAAAGAATTGCGGTTGTGAAATAAAAACAACTATGATGAAAGAACCTTATCGTTTTGTTTCAAAGGATATTGCTTTGCTTTCACAGAATATTTTCAGAAACAGACGAAGCGGAAATTTTTCATCGGATAACATAAAGCTTGTTTCGGCGGGAGATATATATAAGGAATGTGAATATGTTTCGGCTGAGATAAAAAATCTTGTTATGGGCGGAATGAAATATTCCGACATAGCTGTTCTGACAAGAAAGACGGATAGCTATTGCAGTATTATAGAAAGCACATTCGAACGCTATGACATTCCCGTTTTTATGGATATCAAAAAACCTCTTATGCATAAATCGGTTATGCTTATGATCGTTTCGGCGCTTGAATATGCTTCATCTAAAAAAATTTCAACAGAAACGGTTCTGAAATACATAAAGACAGGCCTTACGGGAGTGACTGCCGAAGAGGCGGGTATTCTTGATAATTTTGTATATCGTTTTGGTATAGACGGCGATTTATGGAAAGATGAATTTATAAAAGAAGATACCGACGAAAGAAAAACGGCTGAAAAGATAAGAGCGAAAGTTATTCCTTTACTCGAAAAGTTTAAAGGTGAACTTAAAAATGCAACCGGGAAAGAAATCTGTAAAGCTATCTTCTCGCTTATGACAGAGAGCGGTGCTTATGATTATCTTTCGGCGAAACGTTCACTTGATGCGGAAAGTCTTGAAATGATCAGAGAGCAGAAACAGGTCTTTAATATGGTATGCGATATTTTAGATGAACTCTGTATTATACTCGGTGATGAAAAAATTTCCGCAAAAGAATTCAAGGAACTTTTCTTATGCATAGTATCGGGTGAGGAAATAGCAAATCCGCCACAGACGCTTGATGCGGTTGTTTTTTCGGGAACGGAAAGAGCGAGACTTTCTTCTCACAGGGCAGTTTTTGTTATAGGTGCTTCGGACGGAGATTTTCCTGCTGATGTTTCAGAGGGAGGTCTTTTCGGAAAAAGAGACATAAAGGCACTTTCGGAGGCGGGAATAGAGCTCGATATAAACTCGAAATACAGAGTGAGCGAAGAAATATTCTTTGCTTATAAAGCGTTGACATCTCCTTCGGAAAAACTTTATATCACACACGCATATCTCGACGCCTCGGGAACATCTTTATATCCTTCAAACGTTATTAAAAATACAGATGATATGACAGAGAATGATATAAAGATTTCTGCTGATGATCTGGGTGCGATATTCTTTTCACGTACAAAAAAATCTGCTTATTATAATTTTGTCTGTGAGTTTGATAAGAACAACACAGATTCTGCTACTTTAAGAAAATATCTTAAAGCAGATGATGAATACTCGGACAAAGTTGAGTTTCTTGAAAAGACTGTTTTTGATAAAAAGGAAAAGTTAAGCCCCGAGGTTGCGGAAAAACTTTTTGGAAGCAAACTCTTTATCTCTCCCAGCAGATTTGAGGATTATCAGAATTGTCCGTTTATATATTTCTGCAAGAAGGGGCTTTCTATCTATCCCCGCGAGAAGATAGAGTTTGATGCTATGAGCGTCGGGAATGTAGTTCATCATTGTCTTTGCAGAATTTTAGAAACTACCGACAAAGACGGTTTTCTTTCGATGACGGAAAATGACATCGACGAAAAGACAGATATTTTCTTTAAGGAATATCTCGATAAAGAGATGGGCGGAGACTATGGAAAAGACGCAAGTTTTATGCTTTCTTCGGACAATATAAAGAGAACCATAAAAGAAATACTCTGTCAT
>JAGAJQ010000123.1 GCA_017828955.1 Oscillospiraceae bacterium | reverse complement strand
TGGTAAAGCTTTAGCTAGTCAATGTATTAATAATAATGTTGATGTTTTATTAGCACTCAATATCTATGTGAATTTCTTTCTGATAAAAGCAACGTCAAAACTCACATCAGAAAAAATAAAAACATCAAGACTTATCCTTTCGTCTCTCATAGGAAGCCTTTTTTCTCTTCTCATTTTCCTTCCGCCCATAAATCCATTTTTACTTACAACAATAAAACTCTCGGGTGCATTTGTTATAGTTCTCATTTCATTTGGTTTCGGAAAATTTTTTACATACATAAAAAACACATTTATCTTTTTTGCGGTGAATTTTATTTTTTCGGGTATAGCGACAGCTTTTATCGAACTTTCAAGAACAGATTTCTTTATCCAGAACAATATGTCGCTTTATGCTGATTTTTCACTCGCTATGCTGATAGTTTCAACAATAGTTGCTTATTTTGCGATTTCTTTTTTCAGATATCTGTTCGACAGAAAATCTGTTGTTTCAGATAAATTTTCGGTTGTTATTTCTTTTGCAGAAAAGACATTCTCGCTAAAGGGCATAGCAGACTCAGGAAACCGGCTTGTTGATAATTTTACAGGAACACCCGTTATAGTCTGCGACTGTGAAAAGATAGGGTTGACCGAAGAATATACAGTCCCTTTTACAGATAAAAAATTCAAGGGACTTCGCTTTCTTACATATACAACCGTCAACAAAAGCGGAATAATCCCCGCGTTCACACCCGAAAGCGTGATCATAAAAAACGAAACAACGGGCGAGATGAAAAGCGTTGAAGCTATGATAGGTATAGCAGGCAGACAGGAAAACGACTGCGAAGCGATTTTCAATCCGACGATTTTAACATAACGGAGGAAGCTATGAAACAGATAGTGTTATTTATAAAAAAACTGCTCATAAAAATGGGATTTGAGAGCAAAGAGATATTTTATATCAACGGTTCGGATACTCTCCCTCCTCCGCTTACAAAAGAGGAAGAAGAAAGAGCGTTTCGCCTTCTTTCCGAAAATGACGCAACAGCAAGGGAACAACTCATAATCCATAATTTAAGACTTGTAGTCTATATAGCAAAAAAGTTCGAGTCAACAGGTGTCGGCATTGAAGACCTTGTTTCAATAGGTTCGATAGGACTTATCAAAGCGGTAAATACATTCTGTCCTAATAAAAGCATAAAACTCGCAACATATGCGTCGCGTTGTATTGAAAACGAAATACTTATGTTTCTTCGTAAAACCTCACAACGCAGAATAGAAATCTCGATAGACGAACCCCTCAATACCGACTGGGACGGAAACGAGCTTCTCCTTTCTGATATTTTAGGAACAGATAACGATACAGTAAACAAGAATATAGAATCCGAAGCAGAAAAAAGCGTTCTTCTTGATGCTATCGAACATCTTGAAGAAAGAGAAAGACTAATTATGAAAATGCGTTTCGGACTTATAGACGGCAAGGAAAAAACACAAAAAGAAGTTGCCGATATAATCGGAATTTCACAATCCTATATTTCAAGACTTGAAAAGAAAATTATCAAAAAACTCAAAATTACTATGGAAAAAATATAAAGCCTCCTTTGTATATAAACTCAGTTTCTTTGCAATAATTACTTTTAGTAATTGCTGTAGGGGGACTGAGTTTATGTATTATAACAAGGTTGACATCAGCGGGGTAAACACATCAGAGTTGACAGTTCTTAAAGAAGCGGAAAAGATAGACCTTTTAAAGAAATATCAGGCAGGTGACAAGTCAGCGAGAGAAAAGCTTATAAAGGGGAACCTCAAACTTGTTTTAAGCGTTATACAGAAATTCATAAGCAGGGGAGAAAATCCCGATGATCTGTTTCAGGTCGGTTGTATAGGACTTATGAAAGCGATTGACAATTTTGATATTTCTCAGAATGTAAGATTTTCGACCTATGCCGTTCCTATGATTTCGGGGGAACTTCGTCGCTATCTTCGTGACAATAACCCGATAAGAGTAAGTCGTTCTCTTCGCGATCTTGCTTATAAGGCGATTCAGGCGAAAGAGGTTTTGTATGCAAGAAACCGCAGGGAGTGTACTATAGAAGAAATCGCAAAGGAGATAGGTGCAAAGACATCAGATGTAGTAACCGCACTTGAAAGTATAACCGACCCCGTTTCTCTTTATGAACCTGTTTTCTCCGATTCGGGCGATACACTCTATATCCTTGACAAGATAGGAGATAAGGACAGCGACGCCGATTGGGTGGACGAGCTTTCTCTCAAAGAAGCGATAAACACTCTATTGCCGAGAGAGAAGAATATTCTTTTTTTAAGATTTTTTCAGGGTAAAACTCAGGTTGAGGTTGCAAAAGAAATAGGAATTTCACAAGCACAGGTATCACGTCTTGAAAAAAGCGCCCTTGACAGAATTAAAGGAAAGATTTAGTCATAGAATGGTATCTGAGGGGTGATTTTTATGATATGCAGTCTTTCCGAACTTAAACAGAAGGAAATAATTGATATAACCGATGGAACAAAGATAGGTTTTGTCGATGATGTTGAAATGGATCTTGAGAATTCTGCCGTAACTTCTCTCGTTGTTTATGGCAGACCACGCTTTTTCGGACTACTCGGCAGAGACGACGATATGATTATCCGTTGCGATGAAATATCGGTTGTCGGAAAGGATACAATCCTCATAAAACCGCAAAAACCGAGCGTTATCACAAAAAAGACCTCTTTCTCGCTGGAAAGTTTGTGCAAATAAACAAAAAGAAATTTCTTGTAAAATTTGCTCCGATATGATATAATTATTAAGCACTTCACACGCAGGGCTTTTATCTTTGGTTCCCGGTTGCCAATCGGGTGTCGATAAGCCAAGCACTGCGGAGGCAAAAAATAAACCAATTTAACAGGAGGAACTACAATGGGAGTAGTATCTATGAAACAGCTTCTTGAAGCAGGTGTTCATTTCGGACATCAGACAAGAAGATGGAACCCCAAAATGGCAACTTACATCTTCACAGAAAGAAACGGTATTCACATTATCGACCTTCAGAAGACTGTAAAGAAACTCGAAGAAGCTTATAACTTCGTTCACGAACTTTCTGCAAGAGGCGAAACAGTTCTCTTCGTAGGAACAAAGAAGCAGGCAGGCGATTCTGTTAAGGAAGAAGCTACACGTTGCGGCGGTTACTATGTAAACGCAAGATGGCTCGGCGGTATGATGACAAACTTCAAGACAATCAAGAAGCGTGTTGAACGTCTCGCTCAGCTCAGAACAATGGAAACAGACGGAACATTCGATCTCCTTCCCAAGAAGGAAGTAAGCCAGCTCAATCTCGAAATTGAAAAGCTCGAAAAATTCCTCGGCGGTATCAAGGAAATGGACAAACTTCCCGGATGTCTTTTCATTGTTGACCCCAGAAAAGAAAAGATTGCAGTAGCAGAAGCAAAGAAACTCGGTATTCCGATAGTTGCTATCGTTGACACAAACTGCGATCCCGATGATGTTGATTACGTTATCCCCGGAAACGACGACGCTATCAGAGCAGTTAAGCTCATCGCTGGCGCAATCGCTGACGCTGTAATCGAAGGCAGACAGGGCACAGAAGCAGCTGCTACAGAAGAAACAGCAGAAGAAGACGCTGAATAATTCGATATATTTTTCATCACTATAATTGGAGGAAAAAACAATGGCTACTATCACAGCTAAAGACGTTGCTGCTCTTCGTGAAAGAACAGGCGTTGGTATGATGGACTGTAAGAGAGCCCTCACAGAAGCAGAAGGCGATATGGAAAAAGCAATCGTTCTCCTTCGTGAAAAGGGTCTTGCTACACAGGCTAAAAAATCAGGAAGAATTGCTGCCGAAGGTCTCGTTATGGCAGTTGTAGACCCTGCTAAGAAAGCAGGTTGCGTTCTCGAAGTTAACTCAGAAACAGACTTCGTTGCTAAGAACGAAGCTTTCGTTGAATTCGTTAAGAATGTTGCACAGACAATTATCGATACAAACCCTGCTGATGTTGATGACCTCAAGACAAAGACAATCAGCGGTGGAAGCATCACAGTTGAAGCTGAACTTCAGGAACTTTTCCTCAAGATCAGAGAAAACCTTCAGATCCGTCGTTTTGAAAGAATGGAAGGAGTCCTCGTTCCTTACATCCACGGCGAAGGTAAAATCGCTGTTCTCGTAAACCTCGAATCAGATATCGCTGCTGACAACGCAGACCTCCTCGCAGTAGGTAAGGATTGCGCACTTCAGATCGCAGCCATGAACGCTCCTTATCTCAATAAGGAAGCTGTTCCCGCAGAAGTTCTCACAGAAGAAAAGAGAATTATGATGGCTCAGATGTCTGAAGATCCTAAGATGGCTAACAAGCCCGAACAGGTTATCGCTAAGATCGTTGAAGGAAAGGTCGGTAAATACTACACAGAAAACTGCCTTCTTGATCAGGTATTCGTTAAGGATGGCGACTACACAGTTCAGAAGTATATCGACAAGGTTGCTAAGGATCTCGGCGGCTCAATCAAGGTAACAAACTATGTTCGTTACGAAAGAGGCGAAGGTATCCAGAAGCGCGTTGACGATTTCGCTGCTGAAGTTGAAAATATGGCAAAGACATCATCAAACTAATTAAAATATAATTTTGAAAAGGAAAGGGAGGTGCAACCCCAATGGCAAAGTGTGATATTTGCGGAAAGGGTGTAACTTTCGGTATCAAGGTTTCACATTCACATCGTCGTACAAACAGAGCATGGAAACCCAATGTAAAGAGAGTAAAGGTTGTTGAAAACGGAACTCCTAAGCATATTCATGTATGCACAAGATGCCTTCGTTCAGGCAAGGTAACAAGAGCCGTTTAATCTTAAACCACACTATGTAAATAAGCGTCCGATTTTTTCGGGCGCTTTTTTATTTCAACCTGCCCTCGCTTTTTTATTTTATTTTGATTAAATCACTTGTAATTCTGTAATAATTATAGTATAATATATGGTGTCTAACTATGTTTCGGAGGTGAAGAAATGACTCTCGATACCGTCGTATTCGGAAACACTACGCTTTTAGAAATTTTTGTAAAACTAATTATAATATTTATGGTAACTCCCATTCACGAATATGCTCACGCTTTCGCCGCCCATAAACTTGGTGACGATACTGCCGCGTACCAGGGGAGACTTACTTTAAACCCTATCGCTCATATTGATATTATCGGTGCAATCTGCATTTTTCTTTGCGGTTTCGGCTGGGCAAAACCTGTTCCCGTAAACCCTTTGAAGTTTGATAAAAAACATACAATCCGTGGTGGCATGGCACTTACGGCACTTGCAGGTCCTCTTTCAAACCTCATTGTTGCTTATATCGGCCTTGTAGGTTTCAGATTTGTTCTGTATTTTGCTAACCCCGAAAGCGAAATAGCGTATTATCTTTCAACAATGCTCTATTATTTTTCAAGCCTCAATGTAGGTCTTGCAATATTCAATTTCATACCTATCCCGCCACTCGACGGTTCAAAGATTTTAGGTGCATTTCTTCCTGCAAAATTTGACCATTGGCTTGCAAAGAATGAAAGAGTTGTCTCTATAGTTTTTATGGTAGTAGTTGTAACAGGTATTCTTTCATTCCCAATAGGAATTCTTTCAAACTTCGTTATGATAGGACTTAATTACCTCGCTATGTGGGTTGACCTTATCGCAATGGCGGTGGGGGTAATATGACAGAAATATCATTTAAACTCGAACAATTCGAAGGCCCTCTCGACCTTCTTCTTCATCTCATCTCAAAACACAAACTCAATATCTATGATATTTCCATAACCATTCTTGTTGAACAGTATCTTGACTACATCGAAAAGATGAACGAACACGATATGGAAGTAACGGGCGATTTTCTTGAGATGGCAGCAAGACTTATCTATATCAAGACAGTTTCTCTTCTTCCTAAACACGACGAAGCCGATGTTATGAAAAAAGAACTTGAGGGAAGACTTATAGAACATTCTCTCTGCAAAAGGGCAGCAGAAATTCTTTCAAAAAGATACTGCGGAGATGATGTTTTCGTAAGACAACCTCTTAAAATCGATTTTGATAATACCTACCGCATAACCCACGAAAAAGAAGAACTTTTCGACGCTTGGATGGGTATCAACATCAAGAAGGAAGATGCCGCGCCCGTAAAAATTCAGTCGTTCGGAAAAATCGTTTCAAAGCGTATGGTTTCTGTTACATCGAAAATCATCTATGTTTTAAGAAAGCTTTATACAAGCGGAACTGTTATGATGAATTCTCTTTACGTGGGAATGTCTGATAAATCCGAAAGAGTAGCGACATTTTTGGCTATTCTCGAACTCACAAAAGCAGGCAGAATAACAATAAGCGATGATAACGAAACGATAACATTCAATGGAAGAAACAAAGAGGTAACATAATGCAGATAAACGAAAAAACAGCGGTTATAGAAGCTATTCTTTTCGCAAGCGGTGACCCTATCGAACTCGACAGAATTGCCGAAGCGGCAGATGTCGAAAGCGATACCGTAGCGAAACTTATAACCCTTCTTAACGACCGTTACGAAGAAACGGGAAGTGCTCTCGAAATCTTGAAACTCGGTGATAGTTATCAGATAGCAACTTCCGAAAAATATGCTGATTACATAAAGGCAGCACTCGAAACCAAAAAGAAAACACCACTCTCTCCCGCTGCTATGGAAGTTCTCACAATAGTAGCCTACAATCAGCCCGTAACAAGAGGGTTTATAGAACAGGTAAGAGGGGTTGACAGTTCCGGAATAGTCACATCTCTTGTTGAAAAAAATCTTCTTGTCGAAGC